>URZO01000005.1 GCA_900552465.1 uncultured Parabacteroides sp.
GCGGGCTTCCCCCGCCATCTCATGCTATTGTTAATCAGATTAGTGTGAGGTTGCGGGTCAAGCCCGCAGTGACACGAAGGAGCTTTAAGTATTAAAGTAGATAAACCATTAAAGTTAATTGTCATGGAAAAGAAGTTTTGTCAGAGTTGTGGTATGCCACTGCAAACCCCTGAAGAGATGGGGACGAATAGCGACGGGAGCAAGAACGACGAGTATTGCTGCTATTGCTATAAGGATGGCGCCTTCACTTCGGATTGCACGATGGATGAGATGATCATGCACTGCGCGGAGTTTGTAAGCGAGTTCAATAAAGGTTCAGGCCTTGCTCTTACAAAAGAACAGGCGATTGCAGGCATGAAAGAGTTCTTCCCGACTTTGAAGCGGTGGGCTGCGCAGTAAATTTGCGTGAGTAGGGATGAAAAATAGCATCCACTTGGACGTAAAATAGATTTAGTACCCATATAATCCTTGTTCGACGGAGGTCGGACAGTTGTTTGACCCTCGTCGGACAGCTGTTTGACTTCCGTCGGACAACTGTCCGACCCGGGTCGAACAAGGATTACATGGGATGCCTCCTGTAAAGGGAAGCAGGGTGAATAGAAACAGGATGCAGGAAAAACAAAAAAACACAGCAGATGACGGCACAATACAGCCTATTTAAAAATCCCGGCGAAGCAGGAAAAAATGGAAAACCTACCTTGCACGCCCGTTTAGTGAACCAACGTATCATCCGTACGGAAGAACTGGCCGAGTACATTTCGGACAGTTGCTCTTTCAGTACGGCTGACGTGAAAGGAATGTTGGAAGCCTTGAAGAATCGCCTGACAACCGGCTTGAAGCATGGAGCGATTATCGAGCTGGAAGGGCTCGGCACGTTTACTGTCTCGATGAAATGCCCGGCGCTTATGGAGGAGAAGGACATCAAGCCGAAGCACGTACAGTTTAACAAAGTGGTGTTCCGTTGCGCCAAAGAGTTGCGCACGGAATTGAAGTACATGGAAGTGGAGCGCTCCGAAGGGGGAAGCCGCCTGAAAGGTTTATCCACCGACAAACGGAAAGCGAATATCCTGAACTACCTGCAGGCGAACGAGACGATCTCGTCTTCATCCTGCCGTGGTTTGAACGGTTGTTCCAAATATATGGCCTTGAAAGACCTCGGGGAGTTGCGGGAAGAAGGGAAAATCGTACGCTTAGGCTACCGCTCGAACGCGCAGTACGGGCTGGCGAAACAGAAAGAAAGCGAGGCGGCAAATGGAGAATGAAGATAAAAACAAGAAGTTGCAGATCCGTAACAGCACGGCGGAGTTCCTGATATTCCAGCTTCAGAATAAAGAAGAAGGCGTTGAGGTGCTTTACCGGGATGAGATGCTTTGGTTGACGCAGAAGGCGATGGCTACGTTGTTTGATGTTTCCGTTCCTGCTATTAACCAGCATTTGAAGAATATCTATGAGCAAGGAGAGTTGCAGCAGGAAGCAACTATTAAGAAAAACTTAATAGTTCAACAAGAGGGCAGCCGGCAGGTTTCTCGTAATATTGATATATATAACTTGGATGCCGTCATCTCCGTCGGCTACCGCGTCAACTCTATCCGTGCCACCCAGTTCCGCCAATGGTGCACTTCCGTACTCCGCCAATTTGCCATTCGCGGCTATGTGGTAGATAAGAAACGGATGGAGAACGGTTCTTTTATCGGCGAAGATTACTTCGAGCATCTGCTGGCCGAGATCCGGGAGATCCGTTTGAGCGAACGGCGTTTCTATCAGAAGGTAACTGATATCTATGCGACCAGTATCGACTACAACAGGGATGCGCCGACCACCCGTATGTTCTTTAAGAAGGTACAAAACAAACTGCATTATGCCATCCATCAGCATACAGCAGCCGAACTAATCATGTCGCGCGCAGACGCCAACAAGGAGCACATGGGCTTGACTACGTGGGAAAACAGCCCGAATGGCAAGATTGTGAAGACCGATGTCAGCATTGCAAAGAACTATCTTCGGGAAAATGAGCTGGACGAAATGGGACATCTGGTCAACGCCTTTCTTGACCTGGCGGAAAGCCGCGCGAAACGGCATATTCCTATGACGATGGAGGATTGGGCGACGCATATCGACCGCTTCCTGCAATTAGACGATCGCCAGCTTCTGACTGACGGTGGACATATCAGTGCAGAGGCGGCGAAGATGCATGCCGAAGCAGAGTTCGAGAAGTATCGTATCGTTCAGGATCGCCTGTTCGAATCGGACTTCGATAAAGAGATAAAAGGCTTGTTTGAAGACTGAAAGGTAATTACAGCCTTTTGCAACTTAACGCTGTTTATTTTGTTGATTTTATATAGACAGAGTTAAATTGCAGTTTTATGGGGAAGACGAAGAAAGTTATAGGGTATATGCTGGGAGTCGCGTTGTTGCTGGCTGCCGGATTCTTCCTGCTGAACCTTCATCTGACCAAACGCCTTGAACGTTATCTGCGCAAGGAACTGATTCACCGGACGGCGGAGGCGACGGATGGCTTTTATACCCTTTCCTTCGATAATCTTTCCATCAGCTTCTTCAAAGGAGAGTTGAAGCTCGAAGGGGTGAAGCTGTTTCCCGAACCGGCAGTCTTCCGGGATTGGGAAAAGAAGGACAGTCTGCCTTCTGTCTATGTAATGGCACAGGTCGGCGTGATTGACTTTAAAGGGGTGAACCTGACCTGGCAGTGGAGCTACAATCAATTGCATTTCGATTCGTTTGAAATCCGGCAACCGGACATACAGGTGTTCAGTCCGTATTATTCGACGCGTACCGGAGTGAAGGTGAAGCAAGAGCCGAAAGCCAAGACTTTGTATGAGGTGATCTCTCCTTATATTAATGAATTGACGGTCCGCAGGCTCGACCTGGAAAACGCCAGTGTTTCCTATTCCGTCCAGAATCCTGCCTTACCTATAATATATGCGTTGACGAATGTGAGTTTCCATGCATACGGTTTCCGGCTGGACGAGAACTCGTCCGAAAGCGGGAAACTGCTTTATTGCGATAACTTCGACTTCACCACCAACCAGCCCCAGACGCTGCTGACGAACAATGACTTCCGCCTGCAAACGGAACGTATCTTGCTGAACACGAAAGATTCGATTATTTCTATTTCCGATATCCGTCTTACCCCGCAAGGCGAATTGTGGGAGAAAAGCCGGCGGCGGCCGGACAGCTACCTGGATGCCCTGGTTAGGGCGGTCGAGGTGAGGGGAATACAATTCCGGCGTAAAAATGCATTGAACTACCTGACTGCACGCTCGTTCGATATCGCTTCTTCGGATATACAGGCCTTTAATCTGGCCGGTGAAAGCCGTCCCGTGCAAACGGATTCCCTGGTAAACTCCCTGTCGCTATATGATGTGATCTCGCCGGTCCTGCATGCTGTTTCCATCGGGACGATCGGGATCGAGAAGGCAAAGCTGCAATATTCCTTTGCCGTAAAAGAGAAGGTTGAGGTCTATAAACTGGCAAACTTCGACTTTCATGCGTACGATTTTCAGGTGGATTCTGTCTCGGAAGCCCGGCATGGCCTCTGGTATTCACGCAACTTTTCGTTCGAGGCGAATGATATCGAAGGCATGATGACAGCCCGTAATCATCAGTTTACGGTGAAACGCATGGCGTTGGATACGGAAAGCGGAGACTTTAATCTGGAACAGGTCCGTTTGCGTCCGCTGTCGGTCAGGAGCCGTAACGATTATATGTCCGGCAGTATCGATACGGTTGGCATACGCGGTTTGCTGTATGACAAAGGGATCAGTGCCCGGTTGTTGAAGGTCGATCGGCCGGATTTTCATTATGTGGTGGCTCCTTCTTACGGAAAGAAGGATGTGAAAACTGCGGCCCCTGCGAATAGCCGGGTGGATGTGGAGGCGATTCTGAATCCGTTCCTGCGCTATCTTTCCGTTAAACGGGTGAGCCTGAATAACGGAAATGTGGTGTTGGAAGACAAGAGTGCGGCCGAGCCGGTCACTTACAGGCTGAATGACTTCAACTTTTTTGCAACCGATATATTAGTAGATCAGGAGACGGGGAAGGGGAAAGGGCTGTTCTTCGACTATCAGGATATGGGCTTTCGTTTCAGCCATTTTGATAATTACCTGCCGGGAAAAGAGTATCGTCTTTCGGTTCGGAAAGGACAGTTCTCTACTGTAAAAGGTGTTTTGCAATTGCAGGATATCAAACTGCTCCCGGAGGAAACGGGCAGGCAGAAGGGGAAAACATTCGTCCGGTTTTCATCTCCGGAACTCCGTATAAGCGGGTTGAAACGCATACCGGAACGTCCGGACCGGAACATACAGCTGACTTCGTTTCAGGTGGATTCGCCCGATATCCGGGTGCTCAAACCGAATGGCGGCGGATTGTCGGCTTCGCTCGGATGTCTGGCATTGGATGGTATTTCCTGGGACAGCACGTCGCTGAAGTTGGGGACAATCCGGTTGGATAGTCCGGTTGCGGATATCTATCCCGGCCGTTATCCGGATACCTTGTCCCGTAAGGCGAAGAAGGAACCGGTGGATTTATATGCGACGTTGGGAAAGATTGCCGGAGAGATTTCTTTGGGCAGGTTCAGCCTAACCGATGCAAATATACAGTATGCTTATTATGGGCGGAGCGATTCGTTGCAGCACCAGAAGCTGGACACCACAAATCTGCTTGTGGAAGGTTTGACGGTAGACAACCGCCGGCGTTCCTATAAACTGGATGATATACGCTTCTCCACCCGTAACCTGGCGCTCCCCTTAGATAACGGTTTCTACACCTTGCAGCTGGGTGGTGTGGACTTGACTAAATCGAATGCGCTCTTCGAACATATCCGTCTCGTCTCTCCCTACCCGAAGATGGAGTTTGCCTATTTCCAGCCACGTCATGCGGATTGGTTTGATGTGAGTGTAGGATGCGTTTCCCTGACCGGCATCGATCTGCCTTCCTATTTTACGGACAAAGTGCTCCGGATCGACGATGTGCAAGTATCGGACGCCGTGTTGCAGAACTTCAAGAACCAGCAGATTCCGGGACCCCGGCATATCGTTCCGATGATCTATTCCGGTCTCCAGAAGGCGCCTGTCAAACTGGATTTCAAAAGAGTGGGAGTGAAGAACTTCTCTGTCATCTATGAAGAGTTGGCAAAGAAGGGGACGACGCCCGGCAAGCTCTTCTTTACGGATATGAACGGTACGTTTTCCGGCTTCACGAATCTTGTTTCCCGCCCGGACCAATACATCCGTCTGGATGCCAACGGCAAGCTGATGGGGCAGGGGGCGTTTACTGCGACATGGAAATTGCCTGTCGATTCGCTGAACGACCGCTTTCTGTTGAATGCCCGTCTGGATAGTTTTGACCTGACGGCCTTGAATCAGTTGCTCGTTCCTCTAGCTTCGGCCGAAGTTCAAAGCGGGCATGTCCGGGGAATGACGTTCAGCACGGAAGCCTCCAGCAAAGGTGCGACCGTAGAGATGCTTTTCCTGTATAATGACCTGAAAGCCGCATTGCTGAAGGAGAAAGACGGGGAACTGACGGACAAGAAGTTCCTGACAAGCCTTGTCAACCTTATTTTAAAAAATGATAATCCGGATAAAACAAAGAATGGTTATAACAATCCGCGTCATTCGAATGTTTCAATAATAAGAGATCCTTATCATTCCACCTTCAACTATTTGTGGCAGATACTCAGGCCGCCGCTGATCGAATCGGTCGGTGTCTCCAAAAAGAAACAGGATGTGGCTAAACACGTCGCGACTTTCTTTACAAAGGTGAAGAACTTCTTCCGCTGTAAAAAGAAGGCGAAGGAGAAATCTGTTCCGGAAGGGAATGAAGAAGGTTCGTTGTCTTTGGAATTTGAACCGGTAAATAATTAAGAATATGGATTACACAATTACTCATTACCCCGAAAAGAATCGTTTCGAAACGACGTTGGATGGCGTAACAGCCTTCGTACAGTATCGCCTCTCCGGTGACAGGTTGGATATTATCCACACAATCGTTCCCCCGGCTATTGAAGGCCGTGGAGTGGCTGCCGCTTTAGTGAAATACGCTTATGATTATGCGATCGAACACGGAATGAAGCCGTTGGCGACTTGTTCGTATGCCGTTGCCTGGTTGCACCGCCATCCGGAGTATGCCGGATAAAGAGGTCAGTCCTTTATCTCGACACCCAGCATTCGCACCAAATCCAGTGCTTGCAGGGAAGAGACGGAAGCGCCCCGCAGTTCGCTGCCGGCAAGGCTGCTGATACGGATGCCGGATATTTCGGAATCCGACAGGTCGATACCTTTCAGGGAAGTTCGGTAGAACTCGGCCTCGATCAGGTTGCAGGCCTCAAAAGCGACGCTTGTAAGTTGGCAACCTTCAATTCCGGCTCCCCGGAGGTTGCAGCGGATGAATTGTATATAGCGCAGCTTGCTCATCGAAAGATTCATATATTCTCCCCGGCATTCGTCAAACGTGATATGATTGAATATCCCGTCTGCCATATTGGTTCCCATTAGTTTGCACCCGAGAAACTCCACTCGGTGGAAGCCGCAGCCGGTAAAGTTGACGTTCGACAGGTCGCAGTTCTTGAAAACCATGTCGCTGAACTGTGATTTCCTGAAGCTGCACTCCCCGAAGCTACAGTTGGCAAAAACGCAGGACTGTACCGAAAGATTATCTTTCTTCAGCCTTTCTATACGCAAGCCCTTGAAAGAATACTCGGTCAAGTCTTCATCGTTCTTCTCTAACGCAGTCTGTATGTCTATATCTTCGTGCAGCGTGCTTGCCAAACGGGGTTGTGTAATTTTCAAAAGGTTCATATTCGATCCGTTTTAATGATGACAAGCAAAGGTATACCAATTTTCCGAATTACATCCCGCCTTCGTTCTGAATATACCAGGTCCAGCCATTGATTTGAATCTGCAGGGCTTGCCATAAATCGGAGGAGGAGGGAGAATCGGCAAAGAAGAAGACTATTTTGTATTCGTCCTCCCGGTCAAGATATTCCTGCACCTTCCGGCTATAGCCTTCCATTGCGGTCATGGCAAGGTAGTCGATCAGGTTGATGTCGAAGACCTTTTTCCCGGTAGCCTTTTCAGTTACAGTAAAGCGGGTTTGCCGGTCTTCCATCAGGCGCATCGTGTTCAATTCGACCACTGCAGCCGAAGAATTCTTTTGTTCTTTATAATAAGGTCGGTAACTCAGGACGTCGTCGTCCAGCAACGAATTGTCGTAAGCCAGATAGCCGTTCGACTCAATGATTTCATAGTCATAATCATCCATATTCAGGTTCCAGGTTCCGGAGGTATTGTCTGCGGCTTTTCCCTGGGAATATCCCTGGAATACGAAGCGTACTTTATTCGTGTTCTTTATCAGGCTTATGACTTCCGTCTGATCGGTGTTTCCTGTAAAGTCTACGTGGTTAATCCCGCCATACCAAAGCGGTTCCAGTTCCTTGTCGATAATACGGGACTGCTCACGTTTCAGCTTCAGCTTCATTTCTGTAATACCAGACTCTCCTTTTGTGGAGGCAATGTCGTACGAGTCATGCGCGCCTGCCCATGCCAGAAACTGATATTCCCCGACAGGCAGTTTGACTTCCATCAGGTAATTACCTGTAGCCAACGCATCGCCCTCCTCCGTTTGCCGGAACAGGAATTTGCCGTCTTTGTCAAAGACATAAAGTTCTACCTTATCTACCTGGGTATGGAACGCATCCGTGAAAAGCATGTTATAGTCATATTTAAACCGTACATACAAACGGCATTCCATCATGTCCTCCTGAATACAGGAAGTCATGAAACTGGCTACTGCGCAAAATGTTAGCAGAACGATATAACGTATCAGGCTTTTTGAGTTCATATTTTTATTCTTTCTATTTTAGAGGGAAGTACTAAAGTGAAGTTGCGGGAGACAAGCTCTCCCACAACTTCTCAAACAAAACTAAAGCAAGCAAATAGGTCCAAAAAAATTAAAATTCTTCTTCCTGGCTATACCATGTCCAAGGATTCACGTTAATCTGAACGGACAGATAAGAAGCCTCTTCTTCATCCGGTTCATTACCTGGAGTCGGTATTACAGGATAACCGGGAGAGTTGAATTTATTGACATTAATATCATAAACAGAATTACGAACCACGCCAAACTCTCCCAGTTTATTCCAAGCCTTATTGTTGTCATCGTGCTTTATCATAATCTGATAATAGCAGATACCGTTGTCGTAATAGGAAAAGTTATCAACTGTCGCTGCACCTTTTCCCTTTATTGCATCAATTTTATTATTGAATAGAGTAACCAATTCTCCTATACTAGAAATAGAAGGAGGAAGATCGATTGCACCAATATTAACTCCACCCAAATATTTATTCAGCGCATCCGTTAAAGCCGTTGTTACTTCAGGTCTGATACTTCCATTATTATATTTGCTATTTACTTCAGCCTCAATCCATTCCTTCAAGGTTGCGAATGTATAAAAACCGCCATTGATTCTCATCCAGTCCTTCTGATCGTTTGAAGCATTGACTTCTGTCCCATCAGGTTTTCTGTAGGTTTTCGGAACGAACTGAACCTTCAACAATACCTGAGTCGTATACTTATATTGATTATACTCCTCTGTCTGGGTGTTTTCCAGACAATACTGGCTGCTACCGGATGCGTTTTTAATATCGTTGACATTCTTTATCACCAGGTAGTCTGATGTATCGGCAGTATTATAATTAGGATCCACCCTGTATGAACCAATCTGATACTGGTCGAATGGGGTAATACAAGTTCCACGTGCACTGTCAGGCACGTTTCCACTATTCTCGTTCCATGTCAAAGTCCTTTCGGAAACAGGGTAAAATTTCGTATTTGTAACATTCAATACCCATAACGGATCAGAAACAACCGCAACATCACTTACTTCTTTCACATACACACGTACCTTTGCCACCACGCGGTCAATATTGATGGATAACGGACTGCCACTTGCCTGTTCTTTTGTCTTGTATAATTTAAGATCGACAGTCGTCGAGTCGGTAGTTGAAGCGGACGGTTCCAGTTTCCCTTTAGAATTAGACATCATAAAGTTACCATCAGCGGCCACATTTTGGGTCACATCATCTGAAATGGTAAGTGCTTTATTCACATCAGCATAGGTGGTTCCCTGTGTAAACGTAGCGGGAAAACCTGCTCCCGGATTCGCGACAATCAGGATACGCTTGGATGATGCATTAACTTGAAAAGGTGCACTTACTCCTCCCGACGGTTGTCCGGGATTACCAGCCTCGACAGCATCTAATGTAATATCATCAGTTAGAATTTCATCGGCATCAAAGAATATGGCCCGGACAGTTTGTACGGTCGACTCTTCGGAAGAGCCGTCTTCCTTATTAGGATCATGCAGCGCACGAGTTCCGGCAGTAGACGGTGTTTTTATATCCAACGCCACCCATGCTTTCCCTTTGGGGTCTGTGACAACTCCGCTATCGTCTCCCCCTGAGTCGATGTCGTCTTTACTACATGCGGCTAATAGCATGGCCACCGATGCAAACATTAAAAAAAACTTTGTTTTCATTTTTCTACAATTTAAACGTTATTAATTCTCTCTTATCTATTCTGCTAATTCACTGCTCTCCCAGCTTGGGAGATGTATATCTTGATTCTTTTTACCGTACTGCCGCTTGCCGGTGTTTTCGGATCGTGAACGGTTGTCAGATAGACAATTCCGCTTCTCATCCCATCATAGTTCGGCTGTATTTCAATATATATTTTTCCATTGTCCACTACGATATGCTCCGTATCGTTCCGGTCATCGCTATCGATTGCCGGTCGCAACTTAATCCAGTCGACTCCGTCTTCCACATCCCCGGAGAGGCAGTAATAATTCATGATCTGAACTTTTGCGTTGGCACTCTCTTCCGGTATATATTGCAACATATCGCCCGCTGCAGAAATCATATCCCGCTGTCTGATATGAATCTGCTTTTCCAGATTTCCTAATTTCAGCGTGACGTATGCATTATGCTTCTTAACCCCCTCCAAGGATTGATTGTCTTCGTTCCATTGCAACCAATTTCTCACCAAAACATCGACCGGAGTGATCCGGGGACTGGAGGAATTATTCTCTTTTATCGGAATTGTGCTGTTGCCGGGAGCCAAGTCAAATGAATATTCGACTAAACTCCGGTTGTTTGTTATGGTATTGGAGTTCGGGAAGTTTACCTGGCAATCCGTCGCTATCTTAAAAGCCTCCAAGGTCGTAGAGTCGCTGGCGTAAGCAATAAAAACAGAATTACTCACTGCCAGGAAATAGTCATTGTTGGCCATGATTTCGTATGAATCCGTATCGTCCACCAACACCTCGAAGTTGAGATCCGTATTGGAGGCTTTGGATACTTTGGCATCTTCCACCGTGTCGTAGCCCGGCCCTTTGACCGTTTTGATGGTAAACGTATACGCACGGTTGCGAAGGATGTTCAGCGGCTGCAAGGCGTCATCGACAAGCGCCATCTTATAGTAATAGTCCGTACCGCCATAGGTCCCCCGGATAATTATATAAGGTTTGCCCCGCTGGTCGAACTCATACAGATAGACAGGGTTTTTCTCCGTGCTTTGTCCACCCGATACATTCTCTGCCGCAGCCAAAGGGAGCGTATAGCCTGCATCGGCCTGATAGTCCGTCAGATTGGCCGTATTATCGGGTATGGAGCCGTCAAGGTTGTGCAACAGTCCCTGCCGGGGCACATTGACTACCGCTGTTATCTCTTTCAATGTAAAGTTGGCGGCATTGTTGGCAACCGACAGTTTGGCTACCGCCCGGATCAGCTGTAACGGGTTGCCATCACTGTTTTCTATCTTCGTCCCTTCGTCTATCTGGTTTACTTCCAGCAAATAACTCATCGGCAGGAGGTCGCCGGCTCCACCGTAGGGAATCCCCATAAGCGGCGCGACAGCCAGTGGCTCCGTCCGCAGATTCCGGCAGACATCGGACAAGGTAGCGGAAGCCGCCACAGCAGACAACGTACTTTCTTCAAAACCATGCATGGTTGTGTTGTCGCCATAGTAGAAGTGGCTTTGCGGATTGGCCAATATCAGCAACTGGTATTTGCTTCCAGCCGGTTGTTTAGTCAACACCACATATCTTTTCCCCACCACTTCGTAAGCCTGCACTGCCTCAATGAAAGTCGCGCTGGCACCCTCTCCCTTGAAGACGAGTACCCAGGGAGTCATCCCAACCTTGTTTTCATCATCCACCCCTTTGGTTACAGGAATCGGATATGCGTTTGCCCGGGCAAAGATTTCAATCCGTACCTTGTTGTCCGACGTATTGCTGTCATCCGGATTTCCGGATGACAAGACCTCGTTCTCACAAGCCGTCGTCAGCATAAGCAACATCGTGCTGAGAATGTATATTATATGTTTTGTCTTTTGTCTCATTTTCTTACGCATCTGATTGAATAGCCGAAATGGGCACTCATTGATTTGGGAGCAATCAACGGATAGTTGAGTTCTATACTCCAGATATTACCAAAAGGGGTACCGGTTTCTTTGAAGCCATTACCATCCGGCTCCTTCTGTGTCCATCCGGGGGCAACGGACGAAGACCAGTAATATCCGGTTTCACCGGCAAATTCCAGACTGCCGTCCTGGTGCCACCTTCTTCCTGCCGCCGGAAAAAAGACGGAAGCATCGGTTTCAGGATTAAACAATAGCGTACCCCCAAAAGCAGCATTCGCATTATACAGAGAGACCCCCTTATAAGCTATTGTTGCGCCGGTTCCCCTTTGAGATCCGTTGAGCATCATTCCGGTTTTAATCGGCCGCCGGTCGAAGAAACCGTCCGCATAATGTCCATACATCACATTTTCCAGTATCTTGGATGAATACAGTTCCGTCTTCAAACTTTCATCGTAAGGCTTGTTTGATGTATACGAACTGCCATCCCCCCTCATCGGCTCCTGGAAAAGAGACATTCGCCAGTCGGACAGGTATACCTGGTCTGCATACGTGTTACTATTTACCGCAATCTGGTCGACCGGTCCATCCGTAGGACGACGATAGCCCGGAGGGCAGATTTCGTAATAATCTTCAAACTTTGTTCCCTCCTTGGGCCTCCATAAAGGAGGCGCTGATATGTAGGATATACTCCAGCCATCTATAATCCAGGGTGGAACAGAATTAATATTCACCGGATAATAAGCGCGGAGGGCCAATTCCGGATTGTTAACCGGCAAACCCCATTGGAAGTGGGCTCCCGCCTGGGTCGGGTATTTGACAAATGCAACCGAATTTTCCAGATTATCTTTAGCTATCTCTATCCAAGGCTGCCTTGTCTCCGGCTTATCCCTGAAAACTTTTGCCGTCAGGTTATAGGGGGAAAACTTTGCCCCATACGTAGTCCCGGAACTTCCTTTCCGCATCAGATAATCCGCTTCTCCGCCCTGCCGCACATACAGCCTGATCTTCCTCTCCTCGCCGTTTTCTGCATACATAACATCCACCGCTCCATATCTGGGAGCGCCTGTGGTGTTTTTTTCTTTGAGCCCAAGGCGGAAGTATATACGACTTTTTCCTGCAACCTCATATCCGTTCTCATTCTTATAAGCATTCGGTATAACAGGGTAATCCTCTGCTTCACCCGGAGAGTCCGTCCCTATTGCAGGATCGAAACTGGGGGTCGTACTTAAGACTATAAAGTCCCTGTATTCCTCCGGAACGGTAGCCGTCCATGCATTCCAGTAACTATACCGGTTACCGCTAATAACCCGCTCTCCGGTTTCGTCATCGGTAAAAAAAGCTCCGATGTACGGATGTGACCATTGACTTGTAGCGCTATTCACTACAAAATCAGTACGCGTTCCTTCCTGCTTGACGTGGACAAGGATTTTCCTTGTCAGCGGATTCTTCATCTCCAATACGCTGTCGGCATTCAGGGAATAACTGTCGGCTGCTGTCAGACGAACCTCATACGTTGTTTCGCCTATCGTGTTGGGACGGTCCAGCAGGATGTCCATATAGCCGGCCCCCGTAGCCGGATTGTATAAAAACCTTTCATCCTTGTTCGGATTCCACGACTGGGTGGATAAAGCGTTGAAAATGGTATTTGTGTCCAGCTCTTCCTCCGAACCTACTTTTTTCACAGTGCTTTCCACCCTCACTACCGGCATATTAGACCAGAAGGAGATACGCGCACCGTTAAAATCGGTAATGCGGACATCTGTTTCCGAGACGTTCAGTATCCGGTTGCCCGCTATGTCCCACTGGTTGTCGGTCGCGCCCCATTCCGAAGCTGCAATGTTGACGTTAAGGGATCCTCTGATGATACCGGTCAGGTCCAGCTTCGTATTGATCGGAAGACTGTAATTGACAGGATTTGAAGATATCTTCAAATCAGTGGAAGGGCTGTATTTCCCTTTCATATTGATCGTGAAATTCACAGCCTTATCTTTCGCATCTTTCGTTTCCAATTCATTGGCTGGCAAAACAATGCGGCTTATCCGTTTTGCCCATGTCGCTCCCTCGACCGATGAAGTCGTATCGGATATATATTTTGTATCCCGGGTGAATTTACGGGTAATTGTATGTTCGACAGCCGGACCGTTGTAGGCAGCTGTGAGCGGCACTAAATTCGGGATACCGCTAAACGTTACACCTTCGAAAGAATCATCGAAATCAGCTGCCGCCGACACTGCCACCAAGACGGCATCTACCCGTACGCCAAGCCTGTCAAGAGCTAATTGCAGCAAGGAGGTTGTCGTTCCGTCACTCAACTTTGCACCTTGCTTTCCGGGCAGGATCGTGACATTCCTGATTTCCTGTATCATGGGGATGATCCGCTCGGAAGTAAAGAAGCTTTCCGGATACGCGATGCTGTTCAGATCGCTATATTCGGTGATCCCATTTAACCGGCTTTCGATCATGATATTATTCGGCTCATTGGCAAGAAAGACGAAGTCGTAGTTTCCGGCTATGACAGGATGCTGGATGATACCATCTTTCGATGCACTGTAACGTATGTTGGAGATGCAATTTTGGGAACTTGCATCAAAAGTCAGGATACGGAGTGTCTCAATGATATAGTCTTCCGGGCTACCGGCATGCGTAGCGCTTTGAGGTCCCATTGCCTGGATCTCGATAAACGAACCGTTCTCATTGCGGTTGACGAGGCTTTCATCTACGCAGGAAAAGAATGAAATTAATAATAAAACGCAAATTATATTCTTATATACCATATACTCCTCTACTATTAGTCAAAAGAATTCCACACCTGCGACCTCCGTAACAGGTGAATTATTAGTTGTATATTGATGATGTAATAAAATTATTACCGATCTCCCCTTTTAAAACAGATATGTGTGCTAAAGTATATTGAAATCAATCATCGGTTACAAATGTCCGTAAATAAAGCAGGATAAAAAAGCAGATATATTTCTGATGCTGAAAACTATATTTCCGATTTCCGACTAATTTTGCGGTTAATGCAAGATCATGTTGCAGGATGCAAACGAGAAATCGTGAATAAAGGGGTTGTTTGCAATATGCATGTTATTAATTGGAATACAGTTTCAAATATCGCAACTTTATCGACTTGAGAAAGAGGTTGCACTCCCCTCTTGAAACAGTTCTGATCTGGTAAGAATGCAAGTTATCCTGTTTCCGATATTTGTTTTTCTGAAATTATCTATCACTCTATCACTAATTGTCTTTTATACGTTGATAACCATGTGTTGTGGAAATGATAGAGGCCGTTTTTATCTATCATTTGCCTATCACCTCTCTATCACTTGTTGTAAAAGCCATGATCCAAGTTTGAAAAGTATATAGTTTATTTTCAATCTGTTAGGCAATAAACCTGCTACACACCCGGGTGTGCAACAGGCGCACATCCCCGTGTAAAAGATTGTAAATCCGGGTGTAAAAGATGTAAATATAGGGGTGTAGGGAACATTCTCTGCTTACTTATCGCAGTTTTGTATGCCTATTTCCAATCGTTTGGTCTGTTACTTTGGCATAATGAATAGAGAGAGCCGAAGCCTTTTTATTATAATTAACGTCGTTTTTACATTTGGATTTCAACTTTTCAAATAGTGGGTATTTGTTTGCGAAAGCATCCAATAGGTTAACACACAGTTATATACAAAGATTGCTCCGAGAATATTTTTTACGATAGTGATAGACAAGTGATAGATAAAAAACAGCCTCTATCACTTCTACAACACATGGTTATCAACGCATAAGAAGCGATTAGTGATAGAGTGATAGATAATTTCAAAAAAACAAGGTTCTTCGTCACTTTTGGTGGTAAAAGATGTTATACCGCTATCTCTTGAACCAAACCCGTCACCCGACTGTATTATGTAAACGTATCACACTAAAAACTATCGATATGAATACTAAACTTTTAAACGCCTCAAAATTATTCCTGTCCGCTTCCGTCCTCTTCTTGTTTACCGGATGTAACAAGAACACGATCATCTTTGAAAATGGAGACGAGACTGGAAACAGTTCCGGGAAAACAACACTTGTCACCTTCAATGCCTCTGTTGAAGGACGCAACCATCTGACCCGCGCCATGTCGCCGATGGAGAAGGGAATACAAAACCGCTTGTTCGCTTTCAAATCTCCTGCTTCAAGCACAACAGATGCTCCTGTGGCCGAAGGGCTATATATCACATCTTCTCCCGGCATACTTATCGGGACGGAAGGATATAAGATGTATCTGGATGAAGGGGTCTATAACTTCTATGCTGTCTCGGATAACTTTTCGACAATTCCTCCGGTATTCCGGAATGGGCGGTCGGAACCCTTGTTCAACGGTATCGACTATCTTTGGTGGCACGCTTCGCAACAGGATGTTACCAGTGCACAAATCAATATCCCGATCGTTTACTTACATGCAGGCACACAGGTGGTCTTTGAAGTTACAGCCGGTGACAGCCTGAAACTCGACAGGCTGGTTTCCGCTACGATCACACCGCCTGAACCAGGAGGGTCTATGGACTTGCAAAGCGGAATTATCTCGCCGGCAAGCACGTATGGCCCGGCTGACAAAATGGGGATTAACGGTTTTCTGGCACAGTACATCATGCTTCCTCTTAAAACTGATACACCAATGCTATTAACGCTCGAAATTATGGCAAACGGAGAAACAAGCTCGCGGACATACAACGTAAAAGTTCAGCTACCGGACGGAGAATTGAAACAAGGCGACTCTTATCTGTTCAGTACTGTTATCAATGAAAACTCCGTTGTATTTCCGAGTGTCAGCGTTAAATACTGGACGGATATAGATGAAACAGGTAAGCCGCTTTATCCTACGGAGATCAATAGTAAATAAAAAGAGAGGCCAAAAATCCGTCATATTCCATCAACTTTAGATATATTTGAACACCCAAATTATCTAATGCTCAAAAAATAAGGCGGAAAAAATGAATAAAGTAGTAATAGCCATCGATTCTTTTAAAGGTTGCCTGACCTCCGAAGAGGCTGGAAAAGCCGCGGCAGCAGGAATAAAGGCAGTCTTCCCTGATTGTGAGACCCTTTTGTTTCCCATCGCCGACGGAGGCGAAGGTATGCTGGATGTACTTCTTTCCACGACAAAAGGGACGTATCAGACCCTGTCGGTACACGGCCCTCTGATGGAGCCTGTAGAAGGTCGATACGGACTTTCGGGTGACGGGCAGACAGCTTTGATCGAGATGGCGACAGTCAGCGGACTGCCACTCGTGCCGCGGGAGAAAAGAAATCCGATGCTAACTACGACTTACGGGACAGGCGAACTGATCCTCGATGCACTCCGGCGAGGTTGCCGTGAGTTTATTGTCGGTATCGGAGGCAGTGCAACCAACGATGCCGGACTGGGGATGCTGCAAGCGCTGGGATTCCGCTTTCTGGATAGAGACGGCAATCCGCTGGGAACAGGTGGAAGGGTTATGCCGGAAGTGGCAGCCATAGATACGTCTGCTGTTCATCCGGCTTTAAAAGAGGCACATTTCACGATTGCCTGCGACGTGGAGAATCCTTTCTGCGGTCCTGACGGGGCGGCTTATATCTTCGCCCCTCAAAAAGGGGCTGATCCCGATATGGTGAAAGAGCTGGATGCCGGTATGCATACCCTTGCACAAGTCATCCGGTCGGCGACAGGCAAAGAGATCACCGATTATCCCGGAGCCGGAGCAGCCGGAGGCATGGGCGGCGGTTTCCTCGCATTCCTGAATGCCGAATTGAAGCCGGGTATCCGCCTGATGCTCGAAGCACTGGATTTTGAAGAAAAGGTAAAAGGGGCCGATCTGGTTATCACCGGTGAAGGACAGGTAGACGGGCAAACGTCCATGGGGAAAGTCCCTTCCGGCATTCTGAAAGAGGCACAGAAACAGAATATTCCCGTCATCGTGATAGCCGGAAGCATAGAAGATACGGAGAAGATGAACCGGGCAGGTTTCCAGGGAGTATTCTCTATCACGCCAGGCCCGATCTCATTAGAAAAAGCGATGCGACCGGAGTTTGCCAAAGCAAACATCCGCCGGACAGTCTGCCAAGTCTGCTCGGCGATCCATCCGTTTATTACCCGATAAAATAAGATTTACATAATCACTTATAAAGAATGAAAATATGAAAGAAATCAAAGAGAAGGCAGAACAGATGTTGCAGCAGTGTGAGGTAGTCACCATCGCATCCATTAACGAGAACGGTTATCCCCGTCCTGTTCCCATGAGCAAAATCAAATCGGAAGGCTATTCTACGGTATGGATGTCAACAGGCAATGACTCACTTAAGACAAAAGATTTCCGTCTTAACCCGAAAGCAGGCTTATGCTATAGCGATAAGGGCAATAGTGTCGCATTGACCGGAAAGGTGGAAGTAATCACCGACGCAGATACAAAAAAGGAATTCTGGCAAGATTGGTTCATCGAGCATTTCCCGTTAGGACCGACCGATCCAAATTATATCATCCTTAAGTTCAAAGGACAAAATGCAACTATCTGGATCGACGGCGTATTTATCCACGACTAAGTATCTGTGTGCCTGACACGAAAACAAGGAGGTTTAAGCCTCCTTGTTTAGAAGTTCGTCTTCTCATCAATAATATATTCCGGACGTGCTTTGATTTCATCAAACAGGATTCCGACGTATTGTCCTAATACCCCGACTGTCAGCAGCTGTACGCCACCAAAGAAAATGACGGAAGTCATGATGGATGTCCAGCCTGTTTCGGCTTTGCTGAAACCGTATATCTTGCCTAAGGTAAACCAGATTGCCAACACGATACCGACCAACACGGCTATAAATCCCAGGCTCGTAGCCAGTCTTAGCGGCTTCTTGGAGAAATAGAGCATGGCAGTCGTGGCAAACTTCCACATCTTGCTAAACGGATATTTCGTCTCGCCGGCAATACGCGCCTCGCGCTCGTAATAAAAGGGAACTTGCTTAAAACCCACCCAGCTGATCAGTCCGCGAATATATTTGCCCCGCTCCTGGAAGCGGTCGAATTGGTCCATCACTTTACGGTCTATCATACGGAAATCGCCCGTGTCCAAAGGAAAGCTGACATCACTCATATAGTTGAGCATACGATAAAAGGCTTTCGCCGTAATTTTCTTAAAAAGCCCCTCACCTTCCCTCGACTTGCGGACACAATAGACCACGTTCGCCTCTTCCTTCTCTTGCAAAGCCAGAATATCGGAGATCAGTTCAGGAGGGTCTTGCATATCGGCATCCAGAATGACAGCCAGGTCGGCATCACAATTATTGATGCCTGCCGTCACTGCCGGCTGGTGGCCGAAGTTACGGGAGAAATGGATCACTTTCACCTGCGGATCGGTTGCTGCAATCTCGTTCAGCATCACACGCGTACGATCCCGGCTACCGTCGTTGATATAAATAATTTCCGTTTGAACCGGAAGCTGTTTCAACGCTTCCCGTGTACGCCGGTATGATTCGGTAATAACCAATTCCTCGTTATAACAGGGAACTATAACCGCAAGTTTCTTCATCTGCATTTAAGCCTTAAACGTATAGAACTTATTCATTATAAAATTAATCACCGTATAGAAAGCCATTGCTATCAACTGGTTATAATACGGATCGATCGGCAGGCAGGGATTCAGGACATACACTAACAATCCCAACTGCAGCAAATAGCACACTCCGAACACTACGCCAAAACGAACGGCACTGCCGATCCATCCTGCCGAGCTCCGGAATGTCCATTGCTTATTCCATATAAAACTGTTTAATACGCCTGCCACATAACCGACTACGTTCGAGACCACATCCGAACACCCGAACAACTTCATCATAACCCAGATGACAACGGCGGTTATTACCGTATTACTTACTCCAACTATGCCATATTTAATGGCTTGCTTGACTGTTTCCTCCATTCTTCTTTATAATCTCGTCCACTTCCTCGGCCGACAATTCCTTCACATTTGTGATTGTGAAGACATCGGAAAGGAAGTTTCCATACTGGTTACATTCGCCGATCACCAGATCAAGCGTCAACTTGATATCTGTCCGGACCGGAATCAGAAAAACCAGCTCCAAATAATTCTCATTGATTGTCAACCGTTCGATCTCACAGTCCGCTTTCCCGAGGGAATACGGAAACTCACGTTCGATCACTGTCCGCTGATAATCCTGAAACGGCTTCAGTTCATTCGCCAGGATCAGGACATAAAAACGTAACTTCTCTCCTTTTCCACCCAAACCGGTGGAGATATAAACCTGCTTCTCGTCAGACAGTTCGGACTCCAACGCGATACGGCTCTCCATTAACGCCATATAAGCCCAATCCGCCACATCCGGATCAGGGGCCTGCGCATATTCTTCCAGGATCCGGTATGCCTTCACCTTATGTGAAATAGCCAGCATGGACAATACATATCTCTTATGTTCCGTAGACGATTCGGGATCATCCAGACTATTTTCGAAAATGGAAAAATCCATATTCGAGATATCCGGCTTGTCTTTATCTTTCCTGATCTTCTCGGAATATTTAAAATATTCCAGCTGTCGCTCTACCGGTACACGCTGTTCTAATATATGGAAATGTCCGTCAATCCTACTAAAAGAGTCCCGGAACTTCTTGAAAATGTCATTATCCTCTTTCATAAGCCTACTTTTTAGTTTTGTACATATCCAATAAACAAGAAACTAAGACAAATGTAAGGCTTTTTCCCGATAAATAACTATCGGGAAGGTAAAAACGGGATATTATTATGCTCCGGCATAGATCAAAAATCCTAAACCGATCACAAACAAGACAAACATTCCGGCATTCAGATAGTCCGACGAACGCGGAGCTCCCTTAAACTCATGCCAGATCAAAATCCCCCACAAAGCAGAGACTAAGGTTGCCCCCTGTCCTAAACCGTAAGAGATGGCAGCTCCTGCCTTTTCGGATGCGATCATACTGAAAGACTGGCCGATACACCAGATTACACCGCCTAACATACCGACAAGGTGCGTTTTGGCATTTCCTTTGAAATAACCGGAGATGGATACCGGAGCTCCTTCTACCGGACGTTTCATCGCTATCGTATTGAACAGGAAATTACTGATAAACACACCCAAGGAGAAGATAAATACAGCCGTATAGGGAGTCAGCTTGCCCGGAGCCGGATTGGCAAAATTCCCCAGGTCCATCGAAGCGGCAACGAAACGGTAGAAGAAAGCCATGATTACACCTGCGGCAACAGAAATGAAGATACCCTTTCCGGAAACCTTCTTCGAACCGACCAATGCTTTTTTATAGGCCAGCCCGTTCAGGAGGATGGCAACAGTGATCAATGCCACGCCGATAAAGATATACATCGGTTCACCTTTGGCCGCTCCGAAATAGTTGACCAATACGCCCAACACTAATGCCAACCCGATCCCTACCGGGAAAGCGACCGACATCCCGCAGATCGCAATGGCCGCCGACAAGAGGATATTGGCAGCATTAAAAACGATACCACCCAGGAAAGCGCTTCCCAACGAGCCCATATCGGCCTGTGCCAGATTGGGCAGGAAGCTCTGTCCTTCAGTACCGATGCTTCCCAAGGTAAAGGCGGACAATATGGAAAAGAGTAAAACCCCGATCACATAATCCCAGTAAAAGAACTCATACCGCCACGTTCTGGAAGCCAGCTTCTGTGTATTTCCCCACGATCCCCAACAGAGCATTGTTACAACGCAGAACAGGATCGCCAACGAATAATCTTGTACTATAAACATAATATTCTTATTTTGAAACAGGTTGATGCATCATGTAATTCTCGATCAAAACCGCCATTTCCGTCGGCGGTACTTTTTCTATCAGACGCAAGTCCCTTCCCTTTTCGTCCGGTGTCCAACTATTCGCACCCTCATCATTTACAACACGGAAGGTTCCACGCTCTACGTTATAGTAAGGCTCATATCCCTTGATAGCGACCAACACTGCCGTAAGATCCCAGCTCATCCGTCCATCCGGATCACCCTCGGCGAAACAGAGGGAATAGGCCTCTTTCACCGGGCTGTTCTCCACATTCATCCGTACTAACTTCTTTCCGGTAAGGATCGCGTTTCCAATCTCAAAACCACTGAATACGATTTCCACAGGCCACTGTTCCGCCACTACACGAGAAGCCGGGACATCACAATAGACATTAAACTCTTTCCCTTCTGGAAAGAGACCTGCCATCGAGACCAAGCGTTTCACTTTCTTAGCCACCAACTCGCGGCCGGTAAGGGGACTGTATTCGTCACCCTGAGAGAGCAAAAGATCTTTCAGGTTCGTGAAAAAACCAATCGTACAAACCACGACACTGTTATCGGGCTGTGCACTCAGAATCCGACGGTACACCTTCACCGCGTCGGGAGCATCCGATGTTTTGGCCGTCTTATGCGGATAGTTGGCAGGAAGCACTTCCGTCCATTTAACCTTATGCCAGGTGGTCAAGGAAGTACCGCCTTCACTTTTCGGAGCGCCGACAGGAATATCCGGCCGCTTGAAATAGGTATTCAACACTTCAATACAAGGTACAACATTCTCATCCTTATTAGAAGATACAGTTGCCAAAATATTCACCTGCCCGCTATCGGCCAGCGCATGCATCAGGGCCATTGCCCCTACATCGTCATAATCCGGTCCCAGGTCGGTATCCAGTATCAGGTTGACAGGTTGTGCAGCCGGCTCTTCTGCGGTTGTTGCCGCCGGCTTACCGGTACAGGCAGCCAATAGTGCGGCCAAACAGATAAAAAGAATCGATTTCTTCATGGTATTATAATTTATTGATGAACAACTTGAAGAGGCACATCAGAATAGACCAATGCCTCATTAAAATGAACGGAAGCATCCTGTGCCGGATTCAGCCATTTGAATGTAAAGATATGCTTTCCTTTGGGAATCTGATATTTCCAGAACAAATCATTTCTGCGGGTTCTGGAAGCTGCAGGCAGATTTGCCGTTTCGACACATTCGCCGTCCATATACATTTCGACGCGGGCAACATAACGCTCATCGGCAGCCCGTACATATCCTTTGAATACGATTCCTGTTCCGTCGAGCACAATCTTCCCGACATCGGTTACTTGTTTATTCACGCGAATGAGATCTTGGGGAAATAATCCTTCAAACGCTTTCTCATAACGCACCGGAACAGGCGATTGACAAGCAATCGTGACCTCTTTTTCCTCCACCTTTCCACCGTTCTGTTCGATCATCTGCAAGGCCTGCTTGAATGACATCTCATAAGTCCGGTTCAGCGATATATCCGTATAGGCAAAATTCAAATCCTCCACCTCCTTGAGATTCTTCAACCAGTATTCCGGAATCCCGCTATAGCCCAGGACAGTTCCTAAGATACCGGCTGCCGAAGCAGGATTACAGTCCGAGTCCTGGCCGCACCGGGTAGCAATGTCCATTGTCTTGAAGAAATCGCCCTCGCCATACAATAACCCGATCAGGATATAGGCACTGTTAATAACAGCATCGATATTAAACGGAACAAAGACACCATCCGGACAACCGATATCCTCACTCCATTTCTTTTCGCATTCAAACCAAGTACGTTTCCAATCATCCGGAAATTCGGCATGCCAACGGATCACATCGCTCATGCATTGGTAGTAACGGCTTTGTTCCGGTATCGTTTTCAAGGCTTCCGTTACAATAAATTCGATATCGTCCGACACGAAGGCAAGCGAATACATAGCACCGACATATACGCCGCCATACCAGCCGTCCCCATAATTCATGATATGTCCGATCTTGTCGGATATTTCGGAAGCCGCATTCGGCATTCCCGGCGACATCAGACCGGAGTAGTCCGCCTCTATCTGGTAATCCAGATCGTCTGCATGAGGATTATTCAACCAATGCCCGGAAGCGGGCGGCATGATTCCCTGCAGAATATTATAACGGGCCGACTGGTTCGCATGCCAAAGAGGATAGCCGGCTGTTGCAAAAGCCATTGCAAACGAATCGACCGGAGCATCCAGCCCCAACCGGTCGAAGACATCGACAAACGTCAGGTCCATATAAACATCGTCATACAACCCGGGCGAGTTCTCATACCACCACTTGATATAGCCATCCGTCCAGGGAATCGGGACATACTCCTGGATCATCGTCCCGTTATACCTGAACTCTGTCGGTCCGCCATAGGTACAACCGATCGTTTGTCCGGCCCAACCGCCTTTTATCTTATCCAATAATTTTTCCCGGCTGATTGTAAATGTTTCGGGAAGAGTTGCCGTTTTTTGTCCGGCCGGTTGCTGCGAACAAGAGACTGCTCCCCCTATCAAAACAACAGCCAGCATTTGTAATATTGCCTTTTTCATAATAACAAATAAGATTTATATTAACCGAAAATATCCACTTCATTCCGATAAGGTGCCGATGATTGCGCCCCTACACGTGTCACCGATATAGCCGAAGCTTTACAAGCAAAACGGGCAGCTTCCTTCAGATCACGCCCCTCGGAAAGGGCTACGGTCAGGGCTCCGTTAAACACATCGCCGGCTGCCGTCGTATCGACAGCCTCCACTTTCCAGGCCGGGACAATCTCGGACTTTCCGTCACAGTAGATAAGCGCTCCTTTCGATCCGAGTGTAATGATCACGTTCTGCACTCCCATCCCGAAAAGGACACGGGCAGCTTCACAGGCGGAGGACTCGTCTGTTATCTTCACGCCGGAAATCATTTCCGCCTCCGTCTCATTCGGTGTGATCAAGTATAAACGGCGAAGCAATTCGGCTGATAACGGATGGGCGGGAGCCGGATTCAGGATCACCTTCTTTCCCTTCTCCCAAGCCAGATCGGCAACATAACAGACTGTCTCCATTGGAATCTCCAACTGCATCAATACCAGATCAGCCTGCTCAATGGCCTCCTCCACCCTGGCCAAATCGGATGGCATCAGGTTGGCATTCGCTCCGGAGGCAACGACAATACAATTTTCAGCCTTCTCATCCACTGTGATCAGCGCCACACCGGAAGGATGTTCTGAATCCGAAAAAACATAAGAGGTATTGATGCCTTCCTCCGCGAAAAGCTGTTGTGACTGATGGCCGAATATATCACTTCCGGTCTTGCAGATAAAACTAACCGAACCGCCCAGGCGTGCAATAGCGACTGCCTGGTTTGCCCCTTTCCCACCGGGATTCATGAAAAAGGTTCCACCTAAAATCGTCTCGCCCGGACGGGGCAGATGGGCGGCTTTTATGACCATATCGGTATTGCTGCTACCGACTACCAGTATCTGTTGCCTGATTGACTGTGTTGTATCCATGTCTGTATCTCGTATTAAATATAATTGTCCACAATGAAGCGTTACAAATATAATCGTATATCTTTTCTCTTTTTCTACATAATTCTTTTGTAAAGATAAACCCAAACCTTACTTTTGCAAAAGAAATTTGCAAGAATAAAACTCATATACAAGCAGATAAGTTCATGAAACAAGCCACAAAACTCAACCAGATCATTCTACTGATCCAATCGCTCTCCAAAGCGGAAAAACGGTATATCCGGCTCTGCTCCAATCTGCAAAACGGGGATAAGAACTATATGTTCCTATATGATCTGATATGTGAAGGCTTCCCTCCTGACCAGATATTCGAGAAATTCTGCGATGAAGTAAATGAAAAGAGCTTCGAGATGGCAGCCAAACACCTCTACCTGGTATTGTTGGACAGCCTTGTGCAATTGCGTGAAAAGCAGGATATACAGACAGCTATTTTCAATTACATCACCAAAGCCGATATCTTGTTTGAACGCGAACTATTCGACAATGCGTTTGACGAACTGGATAAGGCCCGGAAGCTGGCTGTCACGTATGAAAACGACCCGTTACTCCTGTTGATCCACCGTACGGAGCTGAAATATATGAGTGCACTCGGCTTTGAAGGTATCAGTGAAAGAGAACTGGTAAATAAACAGATGCAGATTAACGACGTGATGAAATACGCCCGCAACACCAACCTCCACCTGCAATTATATGACATTCTGAAACACCGCATCACCTACAAAGGATATGCCCGTTCCGACAAGCAGAAAGAAGACCTGAACGATCTTGTTTTAAGTGAACTAAACCTGGTTGCAAACCATTCCTACCAAGGATTTGAGGCCCGCAAACTTCACTTATTGTTCCAGGCGACCTATTACCTGAACACAGGAAACTATAAATCCGCCATCCGCTTCTATCAGGAATTGATCACCCTGTTTGAAGCCAACCGCCATCTGATCCTCAACCCACCGATCTACTATCTCAGTGCCATCGAAGGGGTACTGGATAGCCTGCACGTCACCGGATTATATCAGGAAATGCCTTTCTTCCTGTCCAAACTCGAAGAGATCAGCACAGGCGACTATCCGTCGGAATTTCTGGTAGAAGTGCAAGCCCACCTCTATTTGTACAGACTCTCAAGCTTGCTCAATACAGGACAATTCAAAGCGGCTTCAGATCTCGCAGAAGAGAATAGCGAACTCGTATCAAAAAAAGCCACGACAGCGGGACCGGAAACACAATTGCGGCTGGCCCTTTTTTCCGCAATCCTCCATCTTTGCCTGGGAGAACCGGCAAAAGCCCGTAAGAGCATGAAAAAGATATTCGGCTCCGGCAAATCATTCCACACATTGCCCTCTTACAGAACAGCCCGTCTTGTCAATCTACTGATACAGGCGGAATCAGGCAACTACGACTTTTTTGTAAACGAAATCACTTCCATCAAACGCAATATCCGCTACGAGAAACAAACATACAGAACCGAAAAACTCCTGTTCCGTTTCTTGCTGGCCCACCCCTTGCCCATCTATAAAAAGGACAGGGAAAAACTTAGGCAGCAATACCGGAAAGAGATCACACTAATCCGACAAGACAAATATGAAAAACAACTCCTTAAAACATTCGATTTTACAGCCTGGGTCGAAAGCAGATTAACCGGCACACCTCTTCGGGAGATACTGACTGGTACAAAAAAAGGGGCCGTGTAAGCCCCTTCTCTATATTTTATCATCAGTTCAAACCCGAATCTTATGCCCGCTCAACGCATAATAGAAAATCATCAGATAAGCCGGGAAGCAAATCCAGTAAGCCTGTTGCAAGTCGCCGAACACATCAGCCAACCAACCGAACAGTAACGGGAAGATAGCGCCACCCACGATAGCCATCACCAACAACGAAGAACCTGTCTTGGTGAATTTGCCCAAGTCTTTCATGGCAAGTGGCCACAAAGCAGGCCACATCAACGAATTGGCAAGACCCAACAGGGCGACAAACCAGATGGAAACATGTACCGGAAGGAATACGACCAGCAAAGAACTTATCACACCTATAATAGCACAGATAAACATAGCCCTTTCCTGTGATAGATATTTCGGAATAAAGAATACGCCGACCAGATAACCGGCTACCATACCGATCACCGTATAAGAAGTATATATCTGTGGGTCAGCCAGACCGATCGATTTGGCATAGTCCACGATACTTGCCATTGCCAACGTTTCAACACCCACATAACACAGCAAAGATACCAGACCTAACAGCAAGTGCGGGAATTGCCAGATACTTGTCTTCGTGGAAGCATAGGAAGAAGAAGCTTCCTCATCACTCTCGTCCTCCCCTTCTGCTTTCACTTCGGGTAGCGGGACAAAAGCAACCAAAACGCCCAGCAAGACAAAAATACCGGAGATAAAGTAGAACGGCAACTTAATGTCATCCAACTGCACATCACTAAGGTTCAGAAACACACCCAAAAAAATAGGTGCGATCGCCCAAGCCGCTTTGTTGGCAATCCCCATCATGCTCATACGGGTAGCAGCGCTTTCCAGCGGTCCGAGGATTGTAATATAGGGATTCACAGCTGCCTGCAACATCGTATTACCGATACCGCTTACGAACGAAGCCAACAGGAACATGGCAAAACTCTGGTTCTCGGCAGACGGGATAAACAGATACAAGCCGACAGCAAAAAACAGAAACGAAAGAATCATCGTCTTTTTATACCCGATCGCCTTAATGATAAGCCCGCAAGGATAACCGAAGATCACAAATGTAGAGAAAGTAGCGGCCAGAACCAGATAGGATTCAGCCGTAGTCAAATCCAATGCCGTACGCAGGAACGGAATAATCAATCCGTTAATACCTAAAGCGAAACCGATCATAAAGAACAGCACGCCTATTATAACCAAAGGGAATAAATACCCTTTTGAAGAAGAGTTTGTGTTTTCCATGTTTATTTGTTTTTACGTTTATAAATTATTCCCTGCAAATGTACTGATATTTTTGGATTCTATTGTCATATATTTTTTATTCCGGCATTGAAACCTTTTTCTTCTCATAAAACTAAAAAGTACACTTATCAGAACAATATTTCTACCTTTTCTCTATATTTGTACCCAAATTGTTTAGGAATCAAATTTATGGCAACTACTACTAAAGAAATGACGGCGGGAGCTCCCCTTCCGCTTATTCTCAATTTCACTTTCCCGCTGTTGCTTGGAAATATACTGCAACAAACCTATTCGCTTGTCGATGCTGCTATCGTTGGAAAATTCTTAGGGATTAACGACCTGGCGGCAATCGGGGCAAGTACGTCGGTCGTGTTCCTGATACTGGGATTCTGTAATGGGTGTTGTTGCGGGTTCGGGATTCCAGTTGCACAGAAGTTCGGGGCGAGAGATTACAAGACAATGAGGCGTTATGTGGCGGTCAGCCTGCAGTTGACAACCCTGATGTCTGTCGTCATTGCTATTCTGACAAGTATCTACTGTGCAGACATTCTGCGTAATATGCGGACGCCGGACAATATTTTCCGCGGAGCCTATCTTTACCTGCTGGTGACATTTATCGGAGTACCCTGTACGTTCTTCTACAACCTGCTATCGAGTATCATACGTGCACTTGGAGACAGCAAAACGCCATTCTGGTTCCTTCTTTTCTCAACCGTATTGAACATCGTGCTCGACCTCTTCTGTATCCTCGTACTGGGATGGGGCGTTCTGGGAGCGGGAATCGCAACCGTTGTGTCACAAGGCGTATCGGCCTTGCTGTGTTACTTCTATATGTACCGGCATTTCCCGATTCTAAGAGGGACTCCCGAAGACCGGAAATTCCGCCTGCCATTGGCAAAGAACTTACTATATATAGGCGTCCCGATGGGGCTCCAATTCTCGATTACAGCTATCGGCAGTATCATGCTGCAAAGTGCCAACAACGCACTGGGAACCGCCTGTGTAGCTGCCTTTACCGCCGCCATGCGAATCAAGATGTTCTTTATCTGTCCTTTTGAAAGCCTAGGTATTGCGATGGCGACCTATGCGGGACAAAACTATGGGGCGGGTAAGCCGGAACGTATCTGGCAGGGCATCAAAGCCAGCTCCCTGATGATGATACTCTATGCCGTGGTTACTTTCATCATATTAATGTGGACTTCTGACAAGATTTCCCTGCTGTTCGTGGATGCTTCGGAGACGGAAATACTGGAAAACACGGTCTTATTCCTCCATGCCTCCTGCTATTTCTTCCCGATTTTAGGATTACTCTGTATCCTGCGCTACACCATACAAGGGGCTGGCTACACCAATCTCGCCATGCTTTCCGGTGTGTCCGAGATGATAGCCCGGGCATTAGTCAGTGTTTTTGCCGTACCCGTATTCGGATTCCTTGCCGTCTGCTTCGGTGACCCGACAGCCTGGGTTGCAGCCGACCTGTTCTTGGTTCCGGCATTCATATATGTCTATCGCAGATTGAAAAAGACGGTACAAAGCGCCTGATCATACTCACGTCCGGAAAAGATATTATTTCAAAAAAGCCGGAGTTATTCTCATGGATAAAGCATAAAAAACGTCAGGACTAGTGATACTCCGGATACACTAAATTTATAATGCCTATGTAAGACCTCTTTCATCTCCTTCTTTTATATCCCCTATCGTAAGCCCTGCACTTGTCAACGCTGCTTTTACTGTATCAGTTTCCATTTCTACCGGAAAAGTTATAGTGACCCTTACCGCACCATTTTGGAGAAAACCATAATCTCTGCGCGGGTGGCTCGGATAAGCGTCATTGATTCTTCTACCGACATAATTATTCCTTCCCTGCGTTGTTTCTCCAGGAACTCCAATAACAGTAAAAGAAATCATTCTTGAAGCTAATTGTGCAACCGATCTTTGGACATTTAACAGAGGAGTATTTTCTTTTACCACCTGCGTTTCTTGAATGACAGGATTTTCACGTCTGTAATATTGAAGTATTGAATACAAGGACGGTTGATGGGAAGGTCTACTTGCCGAAGCTAAAGTTCTATATATTTTTTCCCTTTGGGATACTTTTTCTTTCATAAAACATTCGATTTAAGGATTTCCCAAATATAGGGAAATATTTGGAAAGAAGGTTGAAAAAAAGAAATTTCTTAGATTTTTTCCATTGTAACAAGGTTTGTGTCTTCTGAGATTCAGGTAGGATATAATTTCACGTTCGGGGATACATACTCCTTCCATCGGAATTAGCTTCAAATGCGGTTTCTAATTATTTTCAAATCTTTTGTGTGAAGGCGTGCGTATAAACAAAAACAGCATTTCACAGGATCACCTGTAAAATGCTATTTTGTTGTTTGTGACCTGGGAGGGGCTCGAACCCTCGACCCAATGATTAAGAGTCATTAGTGGTCAACTTACATAACATTAATAATCAAGCTATTACAGTTTCATATTTTTTGATTTTCAAATTAGTTTCAAATCAGAGCTATTTTAACAGTTTATCTGATCTGATTTACCGAACTTGACTTGTTTGTAAACATACAGCTTATTTTTACTCGCAGATCATTAGGGCGTATGTTGTTTAGCATTTACACAAAGCCTTTCTATTTCATCAGATACGCTTTTTTACTGTTTCAGGGTTAAGAATTATCTCTAAAACATTAACTATCAATTTAGTGAAGTTAACGGAATCCTTGCCTAACTTTGTTCAACAAGGAGATTAGTATGAGCAACAACAAAACATATTCGATGCCGTGGACCGAGAAAAACACAAAAAACTCATGGATGTAGTAGACCGGCTGAACAACGGTTTTACCCGAAATAATCTATCTTTAGCTATTCAGGGAGGCCGAAGAAAATGGAAACTGAAACAAGAACTACTCTCCCCTTGTTATACAACAAAGATAAATGATATTATAAAGATAAGGACATGAGAAAAGCAGCAGCAATAATTATCCCGATATTGATATGTTTCCTTGTTGGATTGACCGCAAGTTACTTCCAAGCAGACGCTATTAAAAACTGGTATCCACTTCTCAACAAACCGGATTTAACGCCTCCAAACATAATGTTTCCTATTGCGTGGAGTGTTATCTACCTTTGTATTGGAATATCTATCGGAATAATTTTCCTATCAGACTCAATGATGAAAAAAGAATTGGTCAAACTTTTCAGCATACAGCTAATTTTCAATTTCGCATGGAGTATCTTATTCTTTTACTTGCGAAACCCGTTATTAGGGTTCGTTGATATCCTTATTCTCGACATCTTCGTGACAATATATGCCATTAAGAGTTATCCGATAAGAAAAGTCAGTTCATTGCTATTCCTTCCTTATATAATTTGGATTTATTTTGCAACATATTTGAATGGTTACATCCTACTAAACAATTAAGATTATGTGTTTCTATAATTCAATGTCAGCTAAGGCTACAAAGTTGGCAGCCCGTTACGGTCGCAACCTTAGTGTTGTGGAGATTGCAGAGAAGATCTTGAAGGAACAAGAGCAGTACAGGGTTAATGCCTTTTCCTTTCCGGATTATCCGATTATAACCGCAGACCCAGAGATTCATAGTTTTAAATGGGGACTGATCCCTTTTTGGGTGAAAGACGAGAAACAGGCAGACGAGATAAAGCGGATGACGTTAAATGCTCGTGCAGACACTATTTTTTCTAAACCGTCATTTCGGGAGCCGATCATGAAGAAGCGTTGTATCGTCCCCTCGACTGGATATTTCGAATGGAGACATGAAGGTGATAAAAAGATCCCCTACTACATCTATGTTAAAGATGAGTCTATTTTCTCAATGGCGGGTGTCTATGACTCATGGCTGGACAAGTCGACCGGGGAAATTGTCAATACATTTTCTATCATCACGACAGATGCCAACCCTATCACAGATTATATCCACAATACGAAGCACCGGATGCCGGCTATTTTGTCTTTGGAAGACGAAGAAAGGTGGCTTGATCCGAAATTGGATAAATCAGACATAGAACAACTGCTACTTCCATTCCCTGCCGATCAGATGGATGCATACATTATTGAGAATGACTTTCTAAAGAAACCAGCAGACGATCCAACAATACTTGACAAAGCATCATAAAAAGAGCGCCCGAATATATAGAATGGTGGACGTTCAACCTTAACTATATTGCCGGTACCCGACCGATAAATTTGAGAGAGTAGTTCATGATATAGTTCACTTTACCCCCCATATCGCAGGGTTGATACGGTCTTTCCCGGTTGAGAGAATGGAGGCTTATGGGGTTGATGATCACAATTCTTGTCGTTGTTCAATCTTCGGTTATTTACCAAATTTGTGAACACCTCCTCTGACCTTCCCTTGTTCATGAATAGTTATTTTAGGAATACCATCAATATGATTGTCTTGAGTTGTGAAAGTATATAATTCATCATCGCTAGGATGGATATAAGTAGGAATTAAGGTACCCGTCATCTGAGCTGAACGATGAATTCTGTGTTCATTTCCATGTGCTATATCTATTAAATGATCAAGAGCAACTCTACCTACCACATAATCGTTGGGATTATGCAAATAAGCCTGTCTCCCTACTGAGTCAGTCACTAATGAGTAACCCAATGGAGGCTCAACATCTTCTACCGCATCTTCTTTAGTTGCTACTACTTCATATAGGTAAGCTCCGGGCCTATTTGGTTGCGCTGAAGGATATCCATCTGTCCTTAAGGCATCCCAGTAAGTACCAGTCCATTGCCATGTTGTTGCTAGCTGAACTACAGGTCCAGAGATATTAGGCTTTCTTGTATTAATAAACTCTATATTTTGTACAGCACTATTCCCCAAGTTTCTTTCAACCTCATAAAGCTGTTTAATCTTGGAGATTTTATTATCTGCAAATTCAAAAGATCGCGTTCCTCCTTTTGAAGGTTGTATTACCCGTGAAGTAGCCTCTCTCTGTTGTTTTTCCGCTTTCATGGTCAATCAATTTAGGGATTTAAACTATTCTTTATCTTTCGCATCTTTATCCGGATCAAGCCCAACCTCTTTCATGAACTTAGCTGCAACTTTCGCTTGGTCTGCTTGAGCCTCTGCACAGGCAGTCAATGGAGCTCCGATAAGATTACCCAAAGGAAGTGATTGTAACGCATTGGTCGCAACCTGTGAGAGTGATGAATCTTTTGCCATAGTGATTACTTTTAAGGATTTTCCAAATATAGGGAATTATTTGAGACGTTGTGCATTTTGAAGAAGGGAAATATAAAAAGAGCGCCCGAATATCACTACCCAGGCGCTCAAACCCTTAATTATGAAAAAATAATTCGTTTATCCTTGAATTGTTTTTCAGCGGCAAACATACGACTTATATTGATTCGCGATTCGCTGGATCGTATGTTAGTAAACATGTAGCTCATAATTTTTATAAATCAAATACCATTAATACAAAAGAGACTTCCAATAATTGGAAGTCTCTTTGTTACACCTTTATATTTTACTCTTCATTAATAAAACAATACCTGAAAAACCAGGCATTACGTTTAAACACTGGCCTATTGCATCAATTACTTGAATAGGCAACCCTTTTATTCCAAAATGGAAATTAATTACTCCGATCAAAAAGATCGTCACTGCAATAATGTCAAATATAATGACAATTGCGACTTTTGGTTGTTTCAAACATTTCATAGATCGTCATTTTAAGCAATGAATATCAGACCTATGAACACTTAATCACATGATTTCAATGTTCAAGGACCTGTATTTCTGCGAATAGACGTTATGCTATGACATTGTTTCATTATACCAAAAATCTAAAATTTATTTTTTAATTTATTCATAGCTTCCTTGTTCTATGACAAACAAGGAAGCTATTTTTCTATTTTTATTTCTTCAAATTATGGATATCATAATATATCTGAAGAAATGAAATTACTCCAAAATGTGTACTAAACACATTCAAATACCAGATAAAACCATTATCGATAGAAAAAAACATAGCTATCAATAAAATAGTTGACACAAGGAAGTTAACCCATAGGGATACAGTTAAAATTGTTTCCATAATTCAAAATTTAAAAGAACTCATTGGATACAACATGGACGTAAAATTAAATCGCCTATTTATTTTGTAGGTGATTTCTCTTTTAAACGTGTACCATGTTCATACCAATCATAATTTCTTCTCTTAAATTTGAATTTTTAACTGCAATAATGAAAAGATCAAATTAGACTAAGGATTAGACTAATCGGTGCAAATATATGTAAATTATTTTTCCAATCTTTTTTTTCACTAAAAAAAACACTCACATTTACTATTTTTAACCTTTATCTGCTTCTTTACTGCTACAAACAAAACCGCTCTACTCATCACGAGCAGAGCGGCTACACTATTAACTTAATCTATGAAACAAAAAGAAACTACCAAATCCTATAGAACCCTCCTATCCCGACATAGGGCGACAGGCCGGCCCGGCCGATCCCGTAACCGCCGATCAGCCCGATCCCCCAGCGCCGAGCTGGCTGCCGTTTTGTGATATAAACCGTCTTAGGAAATACATCTATACTATCCAGGGCCGCGTTGTAGCCAGATACCCACGCATGATAATCTGGCGTAGAGTATTCTTTCTGAACGATAGGTAAATAGATCGTATCACCTTTCAAATATTTTACCACGGTGTCGGGTGATAACGAAACGTATTTCGTTATCACTTCTTTGACTGGGAACGGTACAGAGTCTCTGACAGTATCGATGATGATCAACGTGTCGGTTTTTCCGACAAGTTCACCTCCCGCCCTCTTCATGTGTCGGCCGGCCAGGAAGCAAAGAAGGCAGAGGATCAAAACTACTATGACATGCCAGGCTTTCATAGCCGTACAATTATCGGTTTCAGAAACGCCTTATACTCTTCGCGGACATCGAAGCAAGGGCACGCTTTGATAAACTCAAACGGCTCGACTATGCCGTTATCGTTTAGGTCCGGTGACGTATCGCGATGGCCGAGCAGTTCGACGATATCGTACACCTGGCAGATATCGTTTATCAGATCGTCCATTGCTGCTTTCTGCGCCGGGGTCCGGGTGTCGGCCGGCCTGCCGGAAGCGTCCATCCCGCCGACATAGCATATCCCGACGCTGTGATCGTTGTAGCCGATGCAGTGCGCCCCAGCGGTCGTGAGCGGCCGGCCAGTCTCTACCGTCCCGTCGAGATCAATCACGTAGTTATAACCGATCTGATTAAAACCTCTTGCCCGGTGCATCCGGTCAATGTCCTTTGCTTTGATATCCTGCCCGGCGCGTGTGGCCGAGCAGTGAATAATTATTGAATCAATCTTTTTCATTTTTTGTTCTCCTTATCCTTTGCGCTGATCAAGACCTCAGATATGGCATTTTTCAGCATTTCTTTATTAAATACACTACCTATCAATTCTGCCGCTTTCCCTGCCTGCCGGCGTTGTTTTGCATCCGCCTTCTCCCAGATGGAACGAACTTCCGTTACCAGAATAAACACGGCTATAATAGAGGTGACTACCGGAATACGCATCAACGGGGACATGTGTACAAACTCCCAGAAGTGGCAGACAAAACTAATCGAGTCTATACCGGAAGCAATACAAATACTACCAGCATACAGGATAAACTTGCTGACTGTCCGGCGTAACCCGTAACTGTTTCGGTCCTCCCCTCTTATCTTTGCTTTGTAATATCCCGAAGCAAAATCCCAGCCCATAGCGAACAGGACCACGAAGAACTCGAATATCACGATAATCAACATCTCATACATGCCATTAAACATCTTCACATTACACCTCCTTCTGTTTTAATTAAAATACATTTCTCCCCACAATAAATGCTGCAAATGTTGCATCATGTGAATCTCCGTTTGTATCAACTGCTCTAACAGAAAAATAGGTTGTACCGATTGCGGTAATACAAAAGGAACCCAGAAAATTAGAATAAGCCTGCACAAAAGGGACATAATCTGTATGCCCTAAATTGTGAGTGACATTATATGTCCCCTTTCCTGTTCTGTTAACCCCCGTAATACGGCATCCGTTCCCCCATTTATTACTCGAAAAACTTTGATTTGCCGTACCTGAAGTATACAAAACTATTGCTAACACTCCTGGAGCATTCCATGTTTCGCTTGCCCTTTGACCAAAAACATGGCGACCAAAAGACTGAACCGCATAATTTGTTGCATCATTGTTAGGATTATTACTAATAATATACAATCCTATATTGTTTGATCCATACGATGAGATAGAAACAATATTATTTCCGCTGCCACCAATAGTGACAAATTTACTTGCGGCTTGATTCTTTACAGATACGTAAGCCCCGAAGTTCTCATTTAGGAATCCATTATCTTTTATGCTGAATCCTCCAAGTTTTGCTCCATTTGTAACCGTCAATTTACTCGTGACGATATTTAAAGCCTGGATAATCTCCGCGCTAATGCCTTTTGCAACAATTGCCGCAGCATCAACGACGGCAGCCGATATCATCCCCCCGTCGATAAGTACGCTTGATAGCCGGCCTGCAGCAACCATAGCGGCGTAATCCTTAAATCCAAGCTGATACGCAAGATTATTCTTTACTGTTCTCTCTGCTTCGGCCGCCTTATCTGCTGCTGCTTTTTCGGCGGCTGTTGCTTTATCGTAGGCAGTGCCAGCCTTTTGGAAGGCATTATAGCCCATTCCGTAGGCATCTTCAATGTCGCCATTGACGGACGGCCATTCGGACATATTGTACAATCCCGATGATCCGGAAAGAAACTTAATTACACCTTGTATTGTAGCACCATTTGTCGCCGTGATTTTCGCGTTCACTAAGTCAATCACCAACCGGGCCAACTTGTCCTTTATCAATCCCGTAGTAATCGTCTGCCCGGCGACCTCCGTATAGCCATAATTGGGAAGCCAGGAACGCACGCCGTCTTCCGGAGTATTCAACACCCCTACCCAGAAATGGTAATACCCGGTCTCGTCTTCTAACTTTATCTGCCGATCGGTTACATAAATAGAACCGTTGCTCCCATCCTTCGGGCATTTGGCATAGACGTAATAGGCAAGCGAATTATTCAACCGATAGGATGCCGCCGGGATAGTCCACTCGCGGACAGTATCGTTAATGGTAAAGTGTACCAACTTGCCGGCCGTGTTTCTGAAATAGTTGGCGTCATTGTCTGCATTCGGGATGAACCTCACTCCTACCAAGTCCATCTGCTGAGAATTGGTACCAACGATTAGCTGTGCGGTGTGCACGGCCAAAGGCTTAATTAGCTCTGTGAAATAGTCCCCTTCCGGATCGAACATCATACCGAGGGTTTCCATGACATCTTTCCAGGAACGCTTAGAATGTTCACGGACAGGTTTTACTTTATCCTCTATTTCTTCAGGTACTTTATTCACGTCGTCTACCAGGTCCTTGAAACCGTTTGATTCAAGGAAATCGGATAAGGTCAGTTCGTATCTGTATGAGGGTGTACCGTCTTTCTCGATATATCTTTTCACTTTGGTAACGCGAATCTCCCGGTCAATCTTAAGTTGCTCGGAATACACGCCGACCATCTGGCCGCAGGCTACAAAAATATTCTGCAGGCGGAATGTTTTTTCTTCGCACTTACCTCGGAGCTGGATGCGTTTCTCGCAATGTTCGTCAAGCCATTTAGTTGATTCCTCCTGCAATTGCAAAGAGGCTTTATCCCGGTAGCTCTGCGGCATCTTCAGTCCAGTAAGGATGAACTTATCCCCTACAGAGAAATTGATGTCTCCGGGAACCTTTAGGGCGTTCTCCTGATCGTTTGCCTTCAGTTTGAATTGCTTCAAGCTGTTATCCCAGCTACCTTCCACGATCGCCAAGTCATAACCAGCCAAACCGCCGTCCTGAAAGGTGACGATCACTTCCACATCATCTAACAGGCAGTCGGTAAGGTTGAAATCTATATTTGATTTGAGAGTGTAATCGTCGATCTTCTCTGTAACAGTAAACTCGCCTTTCGGGAAGATGTGATCGAATTGCATAGACTTCTCTATTCGGCCGTACTTCTCTACATTTTTCTCAATAGAGAGCTGGCCGCCGGGCAAAAGAAGATAATCCGCTCCGTAATCGGGACCAAGATTCTTGTCTGAACCATAGGGATAGAGAACTGTGATAGGTGGGGTATCATCTACTGCCGAGACTTCCAGTTCGGTAAAGCCCATACCCTCGCCTTGCGCCAAGACAAGGCCATTGCTGGAGTACTCCCTCCTACCGATGTTCATTGTTTGGCCGGATATCCAGTACTCACTATCCAGCTCTTTGATCAGTTCGTCAAGAACCGTCCCGACCTTCTTATCCTTGAAAGAAAGGGTGATCATCCGGGATTCGATACATGAGCCGGCCACCCAGCCAGATCCGCCCCGATTCATGTTCCTCACGAACAATTCCAGCCAGTCACGCGCGGTTCCGGTGTAGTAGTCGAAGTTCTTCTTTCTCTCCGGTGCACCATGAAGGAAAAACTCAACATCCAGAAGGTCATACCTCGAAGAATAGAACATCACGGTATATTCCCAGCCGAGAGACGTTTCACGCTTGGTCACTTTCTCATTATGCCGGATCTTGTATTTCGTCCCCTCGAAGTCTATATAGTCGTTAATCTGAAGCTCTACCACGTTGCGGGAAAGGAAATTCAAGGTAAGCGTGTCCTCCCCCATGATCTCCTCGACCGTATAACTGTTGTCCTTCAGGTAAACGTCACAAACTACTGTATTTCCGCGCTTTATTTCCATACTGCTAAATAACCTACTTATTTTTAGGCAATAAAAAACACGGCAACCGGATATATGACATTTTACCGATTGTCGTGTTTTAATATATAAAGCGGAAATTTTATCTACTATTCTTTCAAAGAACCAAACTTTTTATCCCATAATTGATCTGCCTCTTTTTGTGTTTTAACATAATAAACAAGTACAAGATATTGTACTACCACTGGTTCTCCTTTCGACTTTCCAGGATTCCATTTCGGCATTTCGCAAACAAGGCGAAGTGCTTTCTGATCCAGTTTTTCATCTAAAGACCGGATTACTTTCGGATTCCGGATCGTACCATCTTTACCGACAAGAAATGAAACTGCAACCCGGCCTTGTTGTTCTGAATTGACAACCGTCAGATATTTTATTAAAGCCCTGTACCCTAATGGATAATCCGGCATTTCTTCAGCAACTATGTATATAGGATCACCATTCTCATCTTTCGGTTCCCCCTTCGCCAAAATATCTGGAGTATATGTTTCAAAAACAACAGTATCGCCATCTTCATCAACTATAGGTTCTTTTGCAGATGCCACTATACCCTCCGGAGATGTAGAAGTTTGCAGTTGCTTTCTACATGCAACGATAGCTAATAAAGTCAATACAAATAAAATAGAGCGTAACATAGGCTGATTATTTATATTCGTAAAAACAAAGATAATTATTTTCCACTAAGATAATTTGAAACTGGATTTTTTAAATGCTTTTTAAAAGCAATTTAAATGCAATCCTACACGCAATAAACTAATTAGTAATACTTTAGAAAGCTAAAGCTACTTGCATACTTCCTTTCTGTACACGGCTTCCTGTACTCATTTTCCAGATCATAGGCCTCTTGTTCAAAAGCAATCATCCTGTAAGCCTTATCCGCGTCTCTGTTCATGATTAACCGGACCAGGTACTCGATACCATACCAGGCGTAGAAGAGGAGAAGCGGGATAGCGATAAGCGCCAGCATCCACCAGCCGTAGCGGTCGAAGGCGAAGCAAGTGAACATAATCCCTACAGCAAGCGCAAGGCCGGCGGTGAATAGGGTTTGATACTGCTCCACATGAACGGCTTCGTGGTACTTTGTCCGACTGGATAGTTCAGAATGTTCGGTAAACACTGCCCCGAAGAGCATGATTGTTGCGAAGTCGGCCAGGAAGGTGACGAGCTTCGCGATCTTACTTGTGTAAAATACTCTCATAACGATGTTTTTTACGGGCTTTCGCCCTGGTTATTATTTGTTTTTAATACTTATATTTGGACGGCTGTTCAAACAGCCCCCTCAATTTTCCTAAACCGTCCCCTGCTGTGAAGCTCGGGACGGTTTGTTTTGTGCCGGTTACCCGGCGGGTTAATTAATGCCTAATAATTCCATCATCTTAGCCACCTTTTCCTCCAGCGCCCGGTAGTCGGATAGCGTGACCTTTTGAGGCCGGTCCGGTTCGTCGGTAAGTTCTTCGTCCGGTAGCTGCTCTACAGGTTCGTCGGGCAAGAGTTCCGTAACTTCATCGAGTATTACTTCGTCCTCGACAGGGGCGTCGATCTCTTCAAAGTGTTCAGGGAGTTCCAGCAAGGGGACTTCTAACTTAATACCTCCAATCTGGTAAGCATAGCCGAGATATATTTCTTTCCCGAACATTACCTGATCCGATATACGGCGGAAGACTTTACCTTCTTCCGCTGTAATGTGTCTGCTGTTCAATTCATCTGTTTTCATACTGTTTCCTCCTCTAATACTTCATCGGGAAAATCTGTTGCAAAATCACTCATTGGTTTAATACGGGCTGCTAATGCGGACCAATTGGTTGCCGTTTTATAGGCGTCGACGGATTCATCGGGGACGTAGATAGGTCCATAACCTGTATTTAATAATGTGTTTGATGAAATGGTTTGAGGTTCGATTTTTGATGCGATAATATATTTAAGGCCATTACAACCATAGTAAGCATTAGAACCGATAGTGTCAATGCTTGAGAGTAAATGTATTTTTTTTAACCCATAGTCTCCATTAAACATATCATAGGTACCTCCAGTTAAAACGTTCCCAAAAGATTCTCCTTTAACAGTTTGTAATGATCTACAACCGTATGCAATGTAAGTTAACATTGTAATATCAGGCATCCCATGTAATGGCGTGAAATCAATATATCTAAGTTTTTCACAATAATAAAACAACGAATTGAGTGTTGTAACCTTCGTCATACCAGCAAGTGGAGTTAAGTCTATTGTCTCTAAATTTGAACAGTAACCAAACATCCTATAAAGTGATGTATTTAAAGTCATCCCGGATAACGGCGACAAGTCTATACTGGTCAGACTTTCACATGAATAAAACAGCTCACCCAGATCTGTTACTTGTGTCATCCCTGCAAGTGGTGTCAAATCAACGGATTTAAGTTTTTCACATGATGCGAGGAATTGACTTAGGGTCTTTACTTTTGTCATTCCGGCAAGAGGTGATAAATCTATTGATTCTATAGAAGAACAATTATTCAACAATCCATTAAGCTGCGTTACTTCTGTCATATTTTCCAGAGGAGACAGATCTATTAAAGGTAGTTTCTGACAATAAAAAAACATATACATAAGGTCAGTCGCCTTTGTATTCTTTCTTAAAGAAGATATATCCGCATAAATCAGTTTTTGACAATTATAAAATAACCTATTAAACGATATTCTATCTTGATCGTTTTTAAAGACATCACCAACATATTTTATAACCTTACGGTCCTGGAAACTTAACCCATTCACCTTACTGTTCCCTATGCTCCACAGTGCGAGATAGCTATCATAAGTTGCTCCACATAATGTAACTTCTGTACAATCAGTTATTTCAATTTGATAAAATCCTTCATCCGGATAACGATGAAAAAAGGATTGACTTCCTGCTTTACTTTCTACTTTAGTCGTTTCACCATCTCCCCAATGAATAGTAGGAGTTGTATTATTTGAACTAACCGAAACTGAAAAAGAGTCTCTTCCTTTTACCATCATTTGAATATTACCATTTTCTTCCGGCTTGAAATCAAAGATGTTAATTATGGGTATTACCAACTTTGTCCCATTAGTGCTTGATGCGACAGACACTGATCCTGTTATTTCCAAATGGTTAGTTGCCGTTACGGTATATTCATACTCTCCTGGATTCAACATCACATTACATACACCGTTTTCATCTGTTGTAAATTCCCGCCCATCGCACTGAATAGTTGCGCCTTGTAGTAGCGTATTAAACTCATCCTTAACAGTAAAGACCACCAATAGAGATGTATAAACGGTAATCGTTTGGGCAGATGTTCCGGCCGTTACATTTCCTTTTCTGTCCAAATAATCAGGATGAGAAAGAGTGAATTCATGAGTACCTTTTCCTAATAGCAAAGTACATTCTCCATAGACATTTGTTACTGCTGATTTTCCATCGCAGGTAACAGTTAGGCCTTGTACAAGCTCCTTAGCACCATTATATACAATAAACTTCACTTCTACAGCAGCATATACATTTACTGTATTTGTAGCATCATTGGTAATCGCAGAAAAGGAGAAGGTATTACCAGCATATCCCGATGCCTCCACTGTACCGGACACTGCTTCCCCACCTCTTTCAAGGGTTGCGTATCCTTGACTATCTGTAACATATACTTTATCGCCAATCAGCACACGCGCTCCAGAGGGGTATATACTTTGACCATATACCTGCACACGGATTTTCCGGAGGGGAATATAGGCCACTTTATAAGATTGCGAGCGCGTGCCGGCAACCAGATATGTATCTGAATAGTCTTCGTGATTGTCACACTTAAACGTGAAGTCAATAACCGAGTCATCATCAGCCGTCACCTTATAAGTGTATTCGTCTATTTTTACAGCCTCGAAATTGCACTCAAATGTAGAGTTTGTGATAGTCTTCGATTGTGAACTGCTGAATGTGAACGTCGTCACCGTCGGCGCCTTCAAAGTCGTGTAAGTCACGGTCAGTTCCGGGAATGCCGCCCGGATCGCAGCGAGCTTATCTTCCACAGCCGTCACCGCATGGAACTTACCCGTCACGACAGCCGTCGCAACGTTATTGCCCTTTTCGTCAACACCGCCGAGCTTGATCAGCTTATACAGGATGTCAAGGTTAGCCCCTGTTGCGTTGAGATCGATCAGGCGCACACGGCTCAAAGCAGGATTCTTGGCCGACAGACATCGGTCCACGATCGGGAAGATGTTCACCCCCGGCGTGCTCTCGCTGATGATAGTAGATAGCTTTTCGACTCCGGCAAGCTCGAAGAAGGCGTCTAACAACTTCGGTTGATTCTTCAGCGTTAAGTTCGTGATAGTACCAGGCAGATATAGCTTCGCCAGGTTACCGCCTTCCGGAAGGTTTACTGCCGTGATCGCTGTGCCCTGTGCATATATCTCTTCGATATTCGTACAGTTGCGTAACTCAATCGGTTCGGAGTAATCCGGGCAGTTGCGGACGTCCAACTTTTTCAGCATGCGGTTCGTACCGATAGACAGACTATGCAAATTACGGTTCTGATATCCTTCCACCCCAGAGCCGACGATCAGTTCTTTCAACCGGCTCATCTTTGATACATCCACTGTACCGGGATAAAGCGGCGAAAGATCACCCAGCGAAGCGATCAGGGATGCACCGTATATGATCGTCTCCGTGTCGTTAAACTGCATACCCTCCGGGGCCGTCATTGTCTTTGTCTCGTTAAAGCCTACACGGACGGACTTCGTCACTGATCCCCACTTTACATTAAAGTACATTGCATTAAACGCTGTCAGTGTGAGGTCGGCGCAAGGCTCTACTCCTTCCCAAACCGCGGGAGTATAGGTACGGAACACAGCGGTATCACCCAAGATCGAACCGGCCAGGAACTTGCTATCCAAATACAGGAAACGGTTCTTCCAAATCCATTTACCGTACATTTCTCTACTGCCCTGAAGTGCATACAGGTAAGCCCCTGTCTTGATTGTCTGCGGGTTCTCGTGAGACTGTGAGTAATCCAGATAGCCCTCAATCAAAGGCTGCTCATACTTGTAATATCCGTCCTCGTTGTAGATAGCTTCCGACCACTTACCAGCCTGGCGGGTGTACAGGTAGTCCATGAGCTTGTCGTAAGAGAGGATGTTCCGCTGGCGCATCGTGTAGTACATATCCTTCATCTCGTCGGCAAAGGCCTCTTCTACCAGCTTCCACAGCTCACTGTCGGCACCGTTCCACACGTTCGCGCCGTTCACGGTGTCGTGCGTTTCGACGTTATAAAGTAAGGCGATCAAACCTTCGTTGTTGATCGGTAACAGGGTATCGTTATCGTACAGGATAAACAACCACAACTTACCCCGGTAGCGCGTCAGGAACATATTCTTTGCGCGCTGGTCGGTCATACCCAATATCAGAGTGATAAGCGCATAGAACACGAGCATATCCTTGTCGAAATATAGACTGTATTCCGCCTTAAACTTTGCCGGGTCACCTTTACATGAGACTACCCAATCAAATATTTTCTTCACCTCTGTGATGTCGGCACCACCGTCAGGATAACGCGCTTCAATCGTTTCTTGCCATTTTGAGAAGTCAGCAGATTTGAACAGTGCCAAGTCGGAAGTGTTGTTCAGGAACTCCCACGATTCATCGCCGTCTTTGAAACCAAATGTGTTCTCTGCGGCCTTATCAGTGTTAAGGTTGACCTTGCCAAAGAATACCGGTTCACTATCGGCCGTTGCCTTGTGAAATAAGACACAAGGTTTGCCTGCGACCGTCGTACGGGTCTTAGAATCTTCCTTCTGCGCTTCGGTTAAAAAGCCCATCTCCTTAAGCATCCAGTCGGCGTAATTGGCTACACCTGTATTATGCGTACCGGATGATTCCGCAAAGTCTGTTTTGATACAGAACACCTTCGCCGGCAGAACTTCGTCCGTTACCTGGAACATCTCTGCCTGGTCCCCGCTCTCGATGTAAATCAGACCGTCGATAAACTCAAATTTGTAGTTCTTTCGAGGGTAATACTGTGAGCTGGTTCCCTGAACGTTGTTCTTTACGTTTGCCCACCAATTCAGTACACCATTACCAGACGAATAGTAGTATATTTTATTCGTTTTTTTGTCGCCCTTATACTGTGGGAGATCACCTTCAAACACAAGGCAGTCGATGCGCTCGTTTACCTTAGTGAAAGAGACATTCCCGTAGGCGTCGTAGATGTCGTTCTTGTTGAAAACTTCGACTTTCTTATCGTAATCGTCGATATCTGCGATGTAGTTGTTCAATAGCTGATACCGGTTTAGGTTGTTGTTGTACGACCGGATCGCGTAGACGTCGACCGTCGCATCTTCCCCGCCGATCGTGATACCGACAGGGCCGGCCTGCATGAAGTTGTCCGTCTCCGGGTATTGGAACGTTTGAGACTTGATACCGTTTACATAAATGCTTAATAGACGATTATCTGCTCTTTTCTCGACCATGAACGCGAGACGGATACGCTCTTCATCCTTAAACTTCGTCTCTATATCCGACTGTTCCGATTTGATTCGTGCCGTCTGGGAGGTGATAAGAATACCTCTTTCGCCGGACCAGCACGAAATAACAGGCGTGTCATAGTTATACACGTCACGCACAAGGAACTCGACCTCTACCGTTTTACCCGTAGCGCGGAAATCCTTTTCAAACAGCATCAGAGGGATAACAACCTGTGCCCCGCCGTTCACGCGCAGGCAGGTACTCCCGGCGTCATCCGTTACCCAGCCGTTCGTTTTCCAGTTAAATCCTGTCATGACGGAAGAGATATCGCCGGACTTCCATTCATCGCGATTGTTATCACTGTTGGAGCGGTTCTGTGACGTCAAATACAATTCCAGGTCCGCCGTCTCTGGTTCCACGATCACGGCCGCTTCCGTTACGTTTAAGTTAAACGTCTTCGACACGCTGCCGGATGCGATCTTCAGGACCAGCGTACCCGGCTTGGTGATCCGGTACGTCCATGTCTGTAATGTCCTATCGACGGTCTGCTCAGACAGGATGACCCCGTCGACAGATAAGGTGACGGCAGAAGTAGAAGCCGCCGGGTTGTAAACGACAAACGGGATAGACAGACGATCGTACTGTTGTGCAGTAGCCTGGTTAAACGACGATGCAACGATGACCGTATTATTTCCTTCTGCGACACAAATCAGGTCATGAGCCAGCTCGTTACTGCGAACCTCCACGCCGTTGACCGTCGCCGTCATGTAAACAACAAGTCGGTGTGCGCCGTGAGATTGTGCCGGGATAACCTGGGAGAGCTGGCGGTTGGAGTCGGTTGTTTCCTTCGTCGCGATCTCTTTACCATCAAGATTGAAGTGTACTGTCTTAGCGATAGCCCCGACGGGTGTGTACCGGTAAGTTATCTCTCCTGTGTTGACCAAGGTGTCATCGTAACTGTCCGCCAACGAGAGGCTGATAACCTCGACCGTATAAGCCAACGAACGAGACTGTCCGGTACTGTCTAATACCGTAACCTTAACCTTGTTCGTCCCGATGACCAGCCACTTACTGACATCGAAATAGTTATCTCCCTGCGTGATTGCCTGCGTTGCGACCTTCTGAGAGTTGATAGTGTAAGTAGCAGTCCCGTCTCCTGTTTCGCTTTGATCATCCTGATAGACTGATGTAAAGTTATACCCTATCCGGAGCGTCGCACCGACTATGGCAGACAACAAGGTATCAGTTAGAGAGCGTACTTTCATAACGATCCCAGCAGAACCGCCCCCGCCGCCGGTACCCGAACCGACAGGAATAGGATCACCGACCGGGACACCGTCGACGGTCAAGTATAGCATGTTCTCTTCCGCATACCCGCCGTCTACCTTGCCTTCTTCCAGGGCGGTAATACGACTATCGTATTTAGAGACCTTGCCAATCTGCTGCTGCGCAAACTCGCCCTGTTCCTTTGCAAAGTTTGCTTGTTCCTCGGCGTCCTTCGCTTTCAAATCCGCATTCAATGCGGCGGCGTTAGCCTTACCTGTCGCGGTTTCGGCTTCCGTCTTGATCTGTGCAAACTCTTCCTTACGCTTGATCTCGTCGTTCTGACGGCCCTGTTCGGCTGCCTTACGCCGGGACTCTTCAGTATCGCGTAAGTCTTCTGCGTCCTGAATACTTTCGTTTGTGCCTCGAAGCTCATTTAAAGTTTGATTTGCTTCTTGGGAAATGGCATCCATTTTGTCTCTCACTTCCTTAGCGGCGTCAGTGGCCGGCTTCATCAACTCAGCTTTATTCTCATCTGTAAAATCGGAGAAGTGGAAACGTAGCAAATCTACTTCGGCCGGCGTCAAGTCTGAAAACTTCAGCTTCAGTTCCTCCCGGTCAAAGATATTCACGAAAGCACTGTCCGGCTCACCTTCATACTTCATCTGTAAAGTACCATCTACTTTCCGGAACTTAGGCTTCTCTCCTTTCGGTCCACGTATCTTTTCCAGAGCAAAAAGAGTCTGCCAAGCTCCGGATGCACCCTGCTTCCAGAGGACGTATGTGTCGTTCACGCCTAAAAATGCACTAAGGCCGGGATCACCTTGTTTACCCTTCATTGCAGAGGGCAAAGCGCGTTTAGCCTTACCTCCCTGCACAATCAGGATCATATCGTTATCTGTGACTGTCCCAGCTGCCGGGAGAAGATTCACTCTTTGTATATCAAATTCATCCATATCAATTGAAAACTATTATTCTACCTTTTTCATCTGCTAATAACCCCAAGTCTGAGTCTTTAAGTACCCTGTAACGGATATCTCCACCGGCATCTACCCAGCTCACGACAGGTGCGACGACGGAGATTGTGAACCTTACCGCTATCTGATCTTCCCGCCATATCTCCACCGAGAAAGAGGGACAATCAGAGTAGTAAATCTGTATGATACCGTCCAGTGATTTAATATATAATTCCTGGTTACCTGCCCCGGCAAGTTGGGTGAAGAACGCCCGGTAATTATTCAGGAACTCTTCCACACTGCCGGCCAGCATCCAGAGAGACAGCTTAATTTCTTTGTGCTGTGTCTTGATTGTAGAAAGGTCAGTCGTACGGCCATCGGTGAACGGCGTCTTGATTGCAGGATACTTTAAGATGTCTTCCTGCTTATCATCCGACCCGATTCCGAAGTCTGCGAAGTCTATCCCGTTGATAGAATAGTCTCCGCGAAGGTTTATTCCCCCTGAAGGTGTTGCCGGGAAAATGGAGTGATTATCCTCTATCAAAGAAAACTCAAACACAGATGCGTTTTCCCCGGCATTAAAGGGGACAAACTTGTCATAAGCGGTACCGGCATTAAAACGCAATCGGTTCGTCATACCGGGGATAAGATCAAACTCCCGATATCCAGGAGCAGACAGATCGGTAATAAACTTCCGATACCGGGACCAGAACATTTCAAGCGTATCGGCCTTCATGATAAATTCCATCTTGACAGTCTTAGGCTCAAACTCCACAATAGACAAATCCGGATCGATGCCGTCGGCCTCTGCCCAATTGTTGTACTTGACGGCTTTACGTTTAGGGTACTTAAGAATACCGTCAAACGATCCCTCCAACAACGTACAACCCCATTCGGTGTATATGTCCTTACTGTCTATTGTCATAATACCTTCGCTATGTTATCTTTGATTACTTCTACCTCTCCGCCGGCGTTCTTTACGAACACCACAGCGTAATTACTCGCATGGATCTCGGCCGTCGCCCCGTGCATCAGGATCACGTTGTACCGTGCGATGGTATCGAAATGGAGAACGGCCTTAGAGCCGGCCAGGAACACCTTAACCGGGTTAGTTAGCTCTACATCCGTATCGATATAGATTCCCATGCTCTCAGCCTTCTTTCCCTTAAACTCCCGTAGCTGTTCCATAGAAGGGAAATTGTTCTTTGTGCAGAACTCTGTCCCCTGCGGTGTCAGAAGAAGGCGCATAAGCTCTTCTTTACTCTCTGTGCCATGTAAGAGGCGGCAGGCACCTAACCGGTTTGCTATTTCAAAAAATTCTTTATCCATCACATCTTTACTTTTACGTTAATTGTTCCTTCCAAGGCTTCTACAGTGCCCTTGGTATTCTCTGATATCTTACCGGCCACATCCTTGATCTCTCTCGTGTTCTCGGCAATCTGCTCGGTGTTCTTCTCTACCTTATCTGACAAGTCGCGGATAGCATGAACATCTTCCCAGCCTTTCGACTGCATATCGTATATAAGTTTCATTTGCTCACGGACAGGTTGCATACTTCCTCGGATATCTTCAAGCAAGACGCGGACGGCACCGGTCTGCCCGGCCAATAATCCAATGGTTTCCTGATCCGCTTTAGCGTAGGCTCCTTTCAGGGAATTATCAGAAGCATCGGTACCCTCTTTTTCATTCTTCATCAGGCCATCAGCCCAGCCAAACTGTCGGTCCAACTCCTTTTGCAGTTCTTCTGCCATATTGTAGATGTAGTCCTGTTCCCAACCTGAGAGAACATTATCGGCGTAGAACTCCTTTAATTTCTGACGAATTTTCTCCATTGCCCCAGAAGAGTCCGTTGCCGCCTTGATGGATTCGGTCACCATCTGGCGCATCATCTTCTTGACCGTATCTTTTGCCGATTCGGCCCTGTTTTCACCGGAAGCCCAGGCTTCGGCTTGTGCGTTTGCGAAATCATCAATAGCCGACTTGATATCACTACCGAAAATGGCATCTACAGCCTTCTCCTTATTATCAGCAATAGCCTGGTTGATCTCATCGATCTGGTCCTGCCAATCCTTAATCCTGTCCTTGTCTGTTTTCTTCTTGTCCTGCTCTTCACGGATTTGCTGCTGGATAAGGAGTTTCTGCTGCTCCAGGAGTTTGTTTTGCTGGTCGATCAGTTTGGAAGCATCTTTGGAATAAGCCTTATCTATCGCCTTACCAAGTTTTTCGTAAGACTTATCAAGCGAATCCACCTGATCTTGTAGTGCTTTTATCTTTTTTTCGTGACGCTTGTCATTATTGAAAATATTAAAGACAGACGTCAGAACGCCAATACTCCCCTGTATGATACCGACAGGATTAGCAGAAGCGATGCTCGTTGCCAATTGACTGGCGGAACCCATTAAATTTGACAGATCACTAAGTAGCTGTTGGGTGGCCTCGTCGCCAGCTAAGCCCATCTCATTAAGCCCACCAACGACTGCATCAAATCCACCCTTAACCATATCAATAGATGCCGCAGTATCCCGGAACATCTCTTTAAGAGCATTCTTTTTTGTTACATCATCCTCTGCCTTCTTGTACTCTTTCAGGTGTTTAGAAAGCAAGCTGAACGGATTTTTTGATCTGATAAGCTCATCTACTTGTTTTAGGTTATCTGTAACAGCCTTCATGTCGACAGGCTTCAAATTAAGGCCTTTTGCTTTCTCTTTGATGGTAGTACTCAGTTTTTCCAACTGTTCGACAGTTAAGTTATCGAGATTACCAAACAGTTGTTGCCATTCGTCCGATTCTTGGAGCATCTGACCGTTAAGGGCGGACAAAGCTTTTTGCTTACCTTCCATCAGTTTAGCGACCAGATAAGCGTCCTTTGATTCTGCGGCGGTAGCTATATCCGTGTCCCATTTCGCTCTCAAATCGGCTTCTTTCTGCTTGTAATCATTCAAATTGTCTAAAAGAGCACGATACGTTTCCTGCTGCTGGGCCTTGTCGATATTGGTGGTATACAATTTGTGCTCATCTTTGGTCATTCCACCTGTCTTTAGCTGCTCGTTAGCCCATTTACGCTCCTTTTCATACCGTTCCTTTATAAAGGACAACTTGCGCTGCTCTTCATTCAGAAAAACATCCGTCAAGGTCTTTACCCGCTGTTTGTACTCTTCAGTGTATTCTTTCTCAATACGAGTGATATCCGCTCTCTCCTTCTCTTTAGCCGCCAACTCACGGTTATCGAAGGTAGTGAGGACAGTGGGATCTTCTTTGCCTTTTGTTTCTTTTACCTTCTTCTGGTATTCCTCTTTCTCCTTTTGGATGGCGGCAATAGTGTCCTTAGTTTCCTGTTCGGCCAAGGCGATACGCTTGGCTTTACCGTCTTCCATTGCAGCGATACGAGCGGATTGAAGTTTGAGTTCGCTTTCGAGGATGGAGCGGGATAACTCTTGCTGGGTTTTAAGATATTGCTTATCTTTATTGTTAAGCATATTTGTCTGCCTTAAAAGGGCACGTTGGGAAGCTGACCGTTGCGCATCAAGCTCTATCAATTCAGCTTGGGCTTTTGCTTCATTATCTTTTGCCCCTCCATTTGAATGTGAAAGTTTATTAGTTTCATGAGCTATTTCAAACCTTTCTTTTACTAAAGCAGATTCTTTATCATATAATTCATCTGTCAACTTTGCAGCATCTTTTATTGCTTTCAGGCGTTCTTTTTCGGGAATACTTTCATCGTATGCTTTTTCTCTTAGCTTGTTTATATCAGCCTCTAATTTGGCTTTTTCCGTAAGGAACTCTCTTTCTTTGATGTTTAGCACATTTTGTCTTTTGGCTATTTCTGCTCTTTTTTCAGCAAGAACGATCTGTTCTTCTGCGTATTCCTTCATTTTTATCCCAGCATCCTCGACCCCGCTAACACCCTGTAAAAAGGCATTGGTAAGATTGTTATAGCCTTCTTTCCATTCTCCTGAAAATATCTGCATTATTGCTGATGCCATTTTCTCAACAGCATTCAGTCTATTCATGAATTGGTCTTTAATGAAATTGGTAAAATCTTCCAACGCCTCCTTAGGCTTTGTGAATATTTTAGCTATCCATTCGCCGAGATTGTAAATTTTCTCACCAAAATTATCAACGACATCAAGAGTTCCCTCTAACGTTTGTTTGAAGTATGCACTTGCAACATTTAGCGATTGTTCACCTTCCTCTGTGCGATAAAACCAAGAGGTTAATGCGGCAAGGGCTGCTGATATTGCAGCAAGCGTTAGTCCTAAAGGAGTAAATATAAATGCAAGACTTGCTTTAGTCAGGGCCTTAATAGACGTAGCCGCCTGCCCTATTGGCCCCGGAAGAGATTGAATAGCTTTGAATATTTCGTTGTTAGACATTACAACATCACCACTTGTTTTGCTAAACAAAGAATATTCATTCCTTAATTTTTGAAGAGACATCCTTGCATCTGATTGCTCCATTGTCAACCGTTTAATTTTGTCCTTCGTTATATATATCCGCTTCTCTACTCCAGATATTTCATTTTGAACTCTTTTCCATTCTTCCGAATACTTTGCCAAACCATTTTGTTTAGAAGTTAGGCTTTTAATGCTCTTTTCTAATTCATAAATAATCTTCCTTTCCCCGTTTATATCCTCTGACAACTTATTGATAATCTGAGAACTCTCATATATTTTCTTCTTAAAGTTCAAATCCAGTTCAGCGCCAGTCTTAGCCGCAGCCATTGCTAATTTATCAAACTCCTTAGTGCTTTTTGCTAAATCTTTCTCTAAAGAGCGTATCAATTCAGGAGAAGAAGTCGCATCTAATTTCTCGATCTCTTTCCTAACTCTTGCCATTTCTTCACGTGCACGAATCAAAGCATCATATTCAGCCTGTATGTGAAATACTAATCCTGCCATATATATTGTTTTGGATAAAAGTACATTACATAGATGAAGCGGGAGAATTTTAGGGAAAGTGATATGTGACAATGAAAGAATTGTCGTGAATTATTTGGGAAGATTGATTTTTAAGGTACTTTTGCATAAAACAAATAATACATTTAGATATGAAAAACAAAATAGTAGCTGCTATACTGGCATTCTTTTTAGGAGGTTTAGGCATTCACAAGTTTTATCTCAACAAATCAGGACAGGGTATTTTGTATCTTTTATTCTGTTGGACATTCATTCCAAGTATTATCGCATTTGTTGAGTTTTTCATCTTAATTTTCATGGATGACAAAACTTTTGATGCAAAATATAACCCTAATGCCAGTTTAATAGACAAAAGCACAGTGAACATCTCTGATGAATTGGAAAAGTTGTACAATTTGAAAGAAAAAGGCATCATTACAAACGAAGAGTTTGAAGATAGAAAGAAAAAACTTTTATAAGAGGGGGGGGACTACCCCCTTATACTTAACAGCATCTGCTTCAACATAGAACACCTTGCACACAAATCATTGTCTTTTGCCTGTTGCTCTGTCGGGACAGCTTGTACATTGTTCATGATGAGGTCAGCCCGCTTAACCGCATCCTTGACCGTTTTCACGAACTCATCATAACCATACTGAACCTGTTCTTTTGCGGGTAACAGTGTATAACCATCACCCCGAATATTTTTCAGGTAGACACTGCGTTCTTCAAGTAACTGCCAGCGCAAAGAGTCAATCAGCGTCATATAGGCAAACTGTTGCATCTGGATAGCGTACACAAATTCTTCTGTGCCCTCATAATCCTCATACTTTAACTTTTCAAGCGTAAACTTATGCTTCAACCATTTATGAGAGATTAAATCACCCGGATTAAATCTGTTCAATATCTCATCTAACAAAGAAGTCCATGCCTCTGAACCTATTTCTATCTGTTTCATAACTAATAATTTAAAATTTGTAGCGGTGGCGGGCTCGAACCGCCATTCTGCCTAACCGCTTTTAAAACCACTCTGAAAGAGCCTTACCTGACCGTGCACCACCTAACCGCAGCAGACCAGATCTGAACTTACAGCACCACAAATTATTGTACCACACCCCTGACCTTACCACACAGTACCGTACATCAACTGACACCAGCCTACCAATCCGTACCTAACCCCTGACCGTATCTCACCCAATATTATCTCACCCGACCAGAACTCACCTTGCCTCTATACCATACATGAACTTATCAGAGCTCACCTGATCCCGCCATATCAAAGCCTACCTCTGACCTTACCTCTACGCACCATGCAACACCAAGCCAAGCAATATCCCACCATAAATTACCGTAGCGAACCTTACCCCTGACCTTAATCTATTCTTTCAACTGTAAAACGGCCATATTTGGGACGATAATCACATACACCTATGTATCTTGCCCCATATTCAACAATTTGGATTACTTCTTCTTCATTGAGACGAGTTTCATCAAACCAAATCTCAATCTCACAAGACCATTGATTAAAAATTGGCCGACACCGGATTACTTTTGAACTCATAATTTTCACAGTTCGGAAATCTTTATACTCATCCAATTCAAATAATTGATCTGGCACAAGTTTCTTATGTTTGAACTCTAAAGATGGATTATCAGGGATAGAAACAGACTCTTTGAATGGTTTACCTAATTTCTTCGCCTTTGCCGCTGCCAAAAATGTACCTTCGAAACATTCTGCTTTGATAAAATAGCCTTGTTCTTTCGTATAATACAAACCAGCCATCCATTCTATACGAGCCATTTCCAACAAATCATCATCGGATTTCTTTCTTTTTGAAGATATGGCTTTTAACTGTTTTGAATACTCATTAAACGGATTCGCCGTTTTATCATCGTGCATCAACAAGGGTGATACACCTATAATCTTAAATTTTAAAGTTCTCATAATCAAATATATTTAATTGTTATGCTACTCGATTTTCTCTAACCATGCTTGAAACAATCGTGTAAATCTTATCCAATAACCCTTTTCGTTCGGCTACATCCAGATTGGTTTCTCGCTTGTCTTTTTTATCATACGAGTTGATTGATATGTGGTAACGATAATAAAGTTGTTCATAAACTTTATGCCAAACATCACGCTGACTGATATTCATTGCAGACGAGTACTTATTTACCAACTGCCGGATTTTATCACGCAAAGAAATTTCGGGAACATTCTCAACAGACACAGACACCGAAAAAAGCTGTCTTGCATTTTCTTCTCGTTCTTTTGACAGCGCCTCAAGTTTTTGCTCTACATCTGAAAGACGTTGTTCATGTTCTAAATTAATATTAGCTTGTAAAGCAAACATCTGAACGGCTGAAAGTGGTTTTTGCTGTTCTTTAAGTGCTTTTTTCATGGCTTTAAATGCAGCAATGAAATCAAGTTTAAATTTAAACGCTTTCTTACCAGTAAACCCCATGGCGATAAGTGTAAATCCATCTTCATTCATAACGAACATTGGATACTCTTGACCGTTTTGTTCATTGGTATATTTAGTTTCAATGAACATAGGGTCAGCCGAATTTTCGGCACACCCCTTAATTGCCTCACGAACAGACTCTAAAACATGCTTATGTTCTTTACCGAACTTTTCAGCCACCAACAAACTATTTGTCAGCACTTGGTTGTTCTCACCTTTAAATACTAAATCTTCCATATCTATAAAATTTAATGTTGTTGTCAATTAAAGAAAAAGCAAAGGCCGCTAATCCTACGGTGTAATTTTGTGGCACTCTACACCGATCAGACTAACGACCTTAAATATCTTTTCACGTCGAGTACCACCAAGACGTATCATTTTTGTATCACAAATATCTATTTTCATAAATCAATAAGCAATAGCCAAAATAAGCATTAACATACTGATAAACAATAAATTACTGATAACATTATAACGTTATCGCTTTATCACTTAATAGCTTTAAAATTCTATTTATAAAAACTTTACAAATCAATGTAAATACCAAACTAAAGAAACTCTATCTAACAGCACATTTTATTACATACAATCATTAACAACTCCATGTTTAAAATATGTTTTTCTTTATATAAAGGCCGCCCCTAAAGTGGTTCGGACGGCCTTTGATAATCGTGTTAAGAGGCCATAAGGCTTATCTTGTACAAGGACTTTATAAATTTATCCTCTGCCTCTTCTGTGAAATTGGCATATATATAATCTCTGCAAGAACGCATAAGCATGATGAATAAATCTTTCTCAACCCTATTGTAATCTTTGAAACTGCAATGTATTCGAGGACACTGTACTTTCTTTACTAACTCATTTCTAAAAAACAGATAGTCGCTTTGGGTGTTCTCTTTAAATCCGTTCGGATAATACTTGCCTACAAATAGGTTGAGCTTCTCTTTCAAGTATCTATAAACCGCATTATTACCGATATATAAATTGCACCTTATTTCGGGTAGAACAAGGTCTATTAACTTACAAAATACCACTTCATCAAAAGCATAATACGGTTGACACCTCTCTGAATAACTCACTAATTGAGCAGTTTCTTTATCTGACAGTGGCAGAACGCGTCTGCCGGCGTAATCTGTTACCATAACTATGCTATCTTTACAAGGTTAAACTTCTTGAATGATCTGAATGCTACTTTCTCGCAATCCCAATAGGTGAAAAGATCGTCATTCTTTCTACGGGTGTCGTTACCTTTGATCTTATCGGCGATCACTTCGTCACGCATTGTTCCAAATGCTTGACGGATCTCACCATTTACTTTCTGATAGAAGAACTGAACCGTTCTTTTCTTCATCTGTGCTTTCAGCTTCAGAAGCATCCAACTTCTTTTAAGACACTCTGAAAAACTCTCGCCCGTGATTCTGAAGAAACGCCAAGCTGTGCTCATTACCTCTCTCATGCTGTTTTTAAATGTAGTGCTCATAATCGTTTATGTTTAGTTGTTTATGTGTAATCGTTTCAAGCTATGAACATCCAATATTCACGAATATAGATCTCTGCTTCGTCTGCCGAATCCAGATTGTACTTTTCACAAATCTCTTCGTCCGTCATTGTTGAAAGAGAAGTAAGTTCTTCGTTCATGTAATCTTCGTTTGTCATAGCTGTATATGCTTATTGATTATTTGATAATGCAAATGTAATATCATCATTTTACATAAGCAAGAAAAAGAAGTATTATAATAATACATTTAACATCATTTAGTAATACTATCGTTTTACATCACAGTAATAAATGTAACTTTGTGAAAAAATAATAGCACATTTATATGATAGACAAACTGATTATCAAAGAAACCATGAAGAAATATGGTACTTCAGTCAATGAGGTGGCTGAAAAGATGAACATTACTCGTGTTACGTTAAGTACACATATCAATGGGAATCCTTCAACAGAAATTCTTTTAAGAATTGCAGATGCGATAGGCTGCGATGTCACCGAACTGTTTGCTTCCAAGCCGGCTGATCCCAACACGATCACCTGCCCTAAGTGCGGGACGAGGTTTAAGATGGAGGAATAAAGTATGGATACTTGCCAAATAAAAACTGATAGCACTAAAACCAGTGCTTTCAAAATAGATAGTATTCGTAATGATTCTACTATTTTAGAACCTATAACACATGCAAAATGTGAGACAATAATACAAGATAAAAGTAGATTTGACAATGCCAACAATTCAAATATCTGGAGTAACCTTGATATATCAATAATAATATTCTTTCTTGGATTTGTAATTACAGAAGCTATCCGAAGAAGGAATAAAAGCAATGAATTAAATCAATATAAGCAATTTATTGAAGAATGGATAAAAAAAAGTGATTCAACTTTAACTGAGTATATTAAATCATTGAAAACATTCTCAGACGAAGTAAAAAACAACACAGATTTTAATATTGCAAAATGGGAAACTAAAATAATTCATCTAACAAAGATTAATGATATTTCTTTAGAAAAATATTCTGATATATATTTGTTTGGATTAAATAATAAGATTGATAATGAAAATAGAAAACAATTAATGAATTTTCTTTATCAACTTGAATATATAAATAAATGCCCTTCCTTAGTAATGGATATCTATAATGATTACTGCAAACAGAATGAAAAAATAATGGATGAATGGAATCTCTATTACATGCAATTAATCGACTTCTTTCAAATACACAATAACATAAGCTCAGATACATTCGACGGTGAAATATTTCATGAAATAATAAACAAATTCATTCCACTTCTTAGTAAAGCTAAAGAAGGAACAGTTATTACAACCAATGAATGGTCTGAGGAATTTATTCATCCAGCAATGAAAATTCTATCTAATAACAAATGTACCAATTCTCCTATACTACTTCAAATGATAAAGTTAGTGAAGGGATTAAATATAGTAATTGTAAAGCACAATAATATAAACACATATTATAAAGTTTTTAACAGTTATGTAATTTCGTTAAAAAAGGCCCAAACTATAATTAATGAATCCATGCAGTATTTCAGCAGTAAAAAAATAAAGTGTTTTTGTAAATGACAACATAATTAAAGCCGGATTTCTCCGGCTTTTCTCTTTACCCACTTACATTCCCCATATAAGCCCTACGAGAAACCTGTTTGTTCCAACTTGTACCTGTTCTGTTGAAGTTTCCCAAATATCTACCTTGAATACGGTTCACAAAGTTATTAGGGTTACTTGCATCGCTTCCATAGCGTCTATCTGCAAGTCTTGTGGCTTGGCGGACAATATCCCAGCCCGATTTAGTTTTTCTTTTTCTGACTCAGCCTATAAATTTATTTGTTACACAATATCAATGTTTTGGATAAAAGTACATTAGACAAAAGAAGTGAGAGAATTTTAAGGAAAGGAATACATGACAATAAAAGAATTGTCGTAAATTATTTGGATAGAATGATTTTTAAGGTACTTTTGCCAAACAACTATTAAAATCAATTATCATGGAAAACAATTTTATAATATCCACGACAAACAATATTGAAGGTTGCCCTATAAGAAAATATATAGATACAATATGCTCTAATATCGTAATTGGAACCAATATCTTTTCAGATTTTGCAGCATCATTCACTGATTTTTTCGGAGGTAGATCCGACTCTTATAAGAGAAAGCTGGAAATAATATATAATGAAGCGATAAAAGAGCTCAAACAGAAGGCTATAAGTGTAGGGGCTAATGCCGTTATTGGGTTCAAAGTTGATTTTGATGAAATTTCAGGCAAAGACAAATCTATGTTTATGGTATCTGCGTCAGGAACAGCTTGCTTAATTGAATACAAAGAACAACTATCAACAGAACTCACTAATAACGATATAATAACTCAAACCGCATTAGATAAAGAAATATACAGGCGGTCAGTAATATCTCGGATAAATAACGGAGAAAGTATTAAGGAAAAATGGGTTGAATTTTTATTAGAAAATCCACAAACTGAAATTATAGATAATTTAATCCAACGATATATCACCTATTATAAAAATTACGATACATACAAAGAAGATATTTCTTTTATACAAAAATATATATCCATACTACCTAAAACTTATATACTTGAAAAAGTATATAGCCTGTATGAAACAAATAAACAAGAAGTTAAGGATATTATTACGGTATGTAACCTATTTAACGCACAACAAATATTATCTCTTTGCGACAGAGATCCACATGCCGTAATAAACTTATTATCAACCAGTTCAGATTATTACCAAAAAGCCGACATTGATGTAATGAAATTAATATATGAGAAATTAACATCATTACCAGATACAGGTAAAATTGAAACAGTAAAAGGAGGATTACTTAGTAAAGAACAAAAGAAATTTATTTGTCAAAATGGGCATAAAAGCTCTCCCGATGCTGAATTTTGCGAAAATTATAATTGCAACTTAAACATAAAGGGATTAACTAAAGAAGAGGTTTCACTCATAAGGCAATTCAAATACAGAATTGATATTTTAGACGAAATGCTTTCTAAATAAACAAACCTTGTTCTATTTATAGTATAAGAGGGTGATTTCACCCTCTTACTCTCTCTTTCCTATTTTCCAAGTATGGCTTTTGCAAAAGATTCTGTCTTTTGTATTGTTTCTTTCACTGATTCGTAAATGACTTCAATCGCTTTTTGAGCTTGATCCAAAGTTATAAACTCATAATCTTCTTCAATAAGCTCCTTGCCCACTCGGAAAGCCTTATCTTCATCCTCATAGACAGCCAATAAAACTAAATGGATAGTGTCGCCGATATCAGTCTGTCCATTTTCGTCGATTTCCGGCTTCTTCATTGACTTCATTTTTGCTATGAGTTTATCAATTGCAGCTAATGTGATACTACTAATACAAAATTGCTTTCTTCCTAATAAAAATGTTCTCATATACTTGAATTTTATTTGATTTAGCGTACCCGGATTGTGAAAAGCGGGTGCGCGTTATGATTAAAAATTATCTTCTAAATAGTTATTCAAATAATCACGAAGTTTGCGAGCTTCGTTTTTGCTCGATACAGTGAAACAAATTTCATCTTCGCCCATATCATCACATACTGCAATAGATAAAGTATCTAATTCTGAGCCCGGTATCCTGCATCCGTTCTTATCGACAGAATACAAACAAGATTTTTGCATTTCAAGAATACTACCATTGTCCGCATGAAGCGCAACGGCCTTTGCCTTATTTTCCCACTCGACACGTTCTTCTTCTGTCATATCCGCTGTTTGGATAAACTCATGATTATTCTTGACTATGAAGCGAACCGCCACATGAATCGGTTTTTTTGATCTGTTTCTTTTAAATTTCTTTGTCATTGTTTTTAGTTTTTGGATTGTTGAACAAAAATTTCTTTCAAGACCTTATCAGGATAACAGTTTACATAACCCCAACGTGGATCGTTAATCTTAGTAACTTCGATACCACTCTTTTTACAAATAGTACTGGCTTTACGACCATACGCTCCAAGCTTTTTAATATCAACAGCAATATCATTACGGGTACAGAAAGCAACAACAGTACTATATTCCAAATTCGCTTTTGTTCGTTCTTCGATTCGGCTAACTTTGCTTTCAAGTTCTGCAATTTTCTTTTCTTGCTGAACATTTACTTGAGCAATTTGCAAAAACATTTCAGCGGTTGTTAATTGTTTAGATTGGGCATTTCTGAGCTTATCTTCCATTTCGTTAAAAGCTCTAATAAAATCAAGTTTGAATTGTAAAGCCTTTTCACCGGTAAAACCCATCACGAGCAAACTAAAGCCATCACGATTCATTACATACATCGGCTGCATACGACCGTAAGAATCTGGATATTCCGATTCGATGAAAAGATTGGCGCAATTTTGCGCCGATGTCAATAACTCTTTTATAGCTTTCATCACATCTTTATGTTGCTTACCAAATTTTTCAGCAACAAGCATACTATTTGTTAGAATGTGACCACTATCGTCATTAAACACCAAACTAATAGATTTTGAATTTTGAGCTTCCATATCATTTGATTTTACTGTTACAACTTCATTATTCTTAAACTCACTTATTTTTACTTTTAACCATTCGTAGAACTCTTTGCCAACTTCTTTTGAGTAAGCAAGGGCGATATCTTCACATAGCCACATAAAAGCCCTGACAACCTGATTCTTCTTCATGCCTTTAGACACACAATATGCTTCAACCATATCGTTATGCCTTAGCCATGTTGAAATAGCTGGTTTAAAATGCTTGCTTACCTGTGAGCAGTTAACATACACCATATTGCTAAACTCACATATCGAAACGTCAATGCCTTGATACGAAAAAATACGTCGTTTCTCTTTGTTTTCTTTTTCTGAATCCATAACTTTGCGCTATTAGAGATTATTATTATCCTCATTGGTAGCTCGGTCAAGTACTACCTTTGAGGATTTTATTTTGACCGAAGCGGTAGCCGGGGACTCGAACCCCGAAGTATGCCATTCTACCTTGCTTTTTCAGTCTCGCTTGACAAGAAAAAGCAAAGGCCGCTAATCCTACGGTGTAATTTTGTGGCACTCTACACCGATCAGACTAACGACCTTAAATATCTTTTCACGTCGAGTACCACCAAGACGTATCATTTTTGTATCACAAATATCTATTTTCATAAATCAATAAGCAATAGCCAAAATAAGCATTAACATACTGATAAACAATAAATTACTGATAACATTATAACGTTATCGCTTTATCACTTAATAGCTTTAAAATTCTATTTATAAAAACTTTACAAATCAATGTAAATACCAAACTAAAGAAACTCTATCTAACAGCACATTTTATTACATACAATCATTAACAACTCCATGTTTAAAATATGTTTTTCTTTATATAAAGGCCGCCCCTAAAGTGGTTCGGACGGCCTTTGATAATCGTGTTAAGAGGCCATAAGGCTTATCTTGTACAAGGACTTTATAAATTTATCCTCTGCCTCTTCTGTGAAATTGGCATATATATAATCTCTGCAAGAACGCATAAGCATGATGAATAAATCTTTCTCAACCCTATTGTAATCTTTGAAACTGCAATGTATTCGAGGACACTGTACTTTCTTTACTAACTCATTTCTAAAAAACAGATAGTCGCTTTGGGTGTTCTCTTTAAATCCGTTCGGATAATACTTGCCTACAAATAGGTTGAGCTTCTCTTTCAAGTATCTATAAACCGCATTATTACCGATATATAAATTGCACCTTATTTCGGGTAGAACAAGGTCTATTAACTTACAAAATACCACTTCATCAAAAGCATAATACGGTTGACACCTCTCTGAATAACTCACTAATTGAGCAGTTTCTTTATCTGACAGTGGCAGAACGCGTCTGCCGGCGTAATCTGTTACCATAACTATGCTATCTTTACAAGGTTAAACTTCTTGAATGATCTGAATGCTACTTTCTCGCAATCCCAATAGGTGAAAAGATCGTCATTCTTTCTACGGGTGTCGTTACCTTTGATCTTATCGGCGATCACTTCGTCACGCATTGTTCCAAATGCTTGACGGATCTCACCATTTACTTTCTGATAGAAGAACTGAACCGTTCTTTTCTTCATCTGTGCTTTCAGCTTCAGAAGCATCCAACTTCTTTTAAGACACTCTGAAAAACTCTCGCCCGTGATTCTGAAGAAACGCCAAGCTGTGCTCATTACCTCTCTCATGCTGTTTTTAAATGTAGTGCTCATAATCGTTTATGTTTAGTTGTTTATGTGTAATCGTTTCAAGCTATGAACATCCAATATTCACGAATATAGATCTCTGCTTCGTCTGCCGAATCCAGATTGTACTTTTCACAAATTTCTTCGTCCGTCATTGCAGAAAGAGAAGTAAGTTCTTCGTTCATGTAATCTTCATTTGTCATAGCTGTATATACTTTAAATGTTTATTTCTGATGCAAATATACATATAATGTTTATAAAGCACACAGCAAAATAGTTAAATAAAGTGAAACAATAAACTTTTCATGTTTATATAAGATATTCAATAAACATATAGCGTTATCTTTGTGTCATGAAACCTATAAACATTATATGTATATGGATATAAGATTAAAAGAGTTATGTCAACTAAGAGGCATAACTCAAAAAGAGTTGTCGGCTAAATTAGAAGTTACTGAAATGACTTTAAGCAGAGCATCTAAAGGAAATACTTCCATGCAATTGCTTGAAAGAATCGCAGAAGCTCTTAATGTTGAAATCTGGGAACTCTTTACAGAAGTAAGAGATAGGCAAGATTTTGTCGCAATGATAAAAGACGGAAAGGATTATTATAATGCCACCACTTTAGCCGAATTAGAGAAAATCGTAGAGGAAATTAAAAGAAAACAAGAATAAACAAGAGCCGGCTGATCCCAACACGATCACCTGTCCGAAATGCGGAACGAAATTTAAGATGGAGGAGTAAAGCATGGTACAAATTGACGAGTTAAGACGTGGAAATATTATTAGACTAAATAGTACTAATAACTTCGTGAAAATAGACGGCTACTATGCTGATTTCATAGGCTATCTTGATATTTATGATCGAAAATGGATTTCTTACAAAGAGTTCGATCCTGTTGATTTTACACAAAACGACATTCTTGTAAAATGTGGATTTCAGGCTACGAGCAATCCTAACATATGGCTTCACAAAAAAAAGTTACTTTAAAGATAGAAGATGATGAATTTTCTTTAGGAGATAAAAATTTAACTGACTTATACACTATGAGGATCTTTAAAACGTATCTTCATTTACTGCAAAATACATACTACTTTTTAATAGGAGAAACATTACCCGTCGATAATCTATTATAGGCGGACTAACTATCCGCCTCTCTTTTGACACAGCTATCCCCCCTATTCATCAACACTTTACACCAACAACTGACATACCCCAATAAAAAAGCGACACAGCAAACAACACAGATAAACGACTATATTTTAACAATTTACCTTCAATATTGACACAGCAAACGACACAGCCCATAACTATTGATTTCTCAAAATTGAATAACTCAACTAATAAACGTCTGAAATTCAACCCATTATCGGCGACACAGCAAACGACACAGAATAGACACAGATAACGCTTTAAAATACAGCCTATTACACAGCCAAGTGACACAAGGTAGACACAGCAAGCGACACAAATAATAATAAATATAATATATATATAAAGAAAGAAGTATATACTTACGTATATACCAAGAAAGAAAAGGATTTCTTTCTTGCCCGAACAAATTTTCAAGGGATCTGCTTGCTTTCTTCGATTTTGTTAGATAGATTTGCGTGATGTTGATTGTGATAAGGTGTGCAGTGATTGACAGAATCGGCAAGGATGCGCATGTTTTCAATAGCAAGGAAGATATTAAGATGTTAGCGGAGAATTTATAAATCAATAAAACAAGGTGGTTATTATGGATAAGAAATATGTGCAAGATGTATATGATTACTTGAATGAACAATACAAAGAATACTACTTTGCCACAAAAAAGGCTCAAAAAAACATGGTAGAAGACAGAGTTAGGTTATTTTCTCATGGCCTTAAAGATGAATTATATCTCACTTTGAACGAAGGTCATGCGTCTGGCTTATTTGAACACGGATTTTTTGAGTCAGATTTATTACGTTCTTTGAAAGTATTGAAAGATACATTAGAAGAATAAAAGGAGAACCAGCCGCCCCTACACGATCACCTGCCCGAAGTGTGGAACGAGGTTTAAGATGGAGGAATAAATATTTATAAAAAAAAATAATTATCCATAACATATATCTTATCATTGCAAATAAATACGTTTATTTATATCTATATAAAAATTTCGTCCTATGCCATTAGAAGAGCTTGATTTAATTAAGGAAATAAAAAAAGAAGAAGCGGATAACATTTACCAGCTTCTATCAAGATATGATTCAACCTCTTATTTTGATCTTATTCAAGATTGCAAATACCTGCAACCTAATAATGAGGTAGAGACTATGCGCTTATCAAATAGTACAAACGCAATGATTCACCTTTAAATCTTTATTAATATGCCAACTTGGAATGAAATTTTATCAAATATTCAAAGTACAGAAAACATTTATGATACTACGAGACGTAAATATATAAAAGAATTAAGTGAATATACGAATAGAAATACAATTATATATTATTCAGCATTTTTACAAAAAGAGCAGTTAGCACGTCAAGGAGCTGAATTTTCTATTCATGATGCAGATAAAAATGGATTTATGAGTGCTGTCCACAAACTCGATAAATCAATCGGTTTAGATTTAATTTTACATACTCCAGGAGGAAATATCTCTGCAACCGAATCTATTGTATTCTATTTAAAATCAATTTTTGGTAATAATATTAGAGCTATTGTTCCTCAAATTGCAATGTCAGCTGGAACAATGATTGCTTGTGCATGCAAAGAAATAATAATGGGTAAGCACTCAAATTTAGGCCCAATAGACCCTCAATTTGGAGGACTTCCTGCGCATGGTATAATAGAAGAGTTTGATAAAGCTAAAGAGGAAATAATTAATGATAATAGATGTATTTTGGTTTGGAGAGAAATATTGCAAAGATATAATCCTACCCTAATTGGAGAATGTCAGAAAGCAATAGAGTGGGCAGACAAAATGGTCTCAGAATGGCTAAGAGAAAATATGTTTGAAAAAGATGACGATCGCGAAATAATAGTTAAAAAGATTATTACAGAATTAGGAAGTCACGCTAATACTTTATCACACAGTAGACATATCCATATAGACAAATTAAAATCATTAGGACTAAAAATTTTAGAGTTAGAAACAGATAATGATTTGCAGGATAAAGTTCTTAGTGTTCATCATTCTACTATTATTAGTATGTCACAAACAAAATGTATCAAAATTATTGAGAATCAAATAGGAACAGCAGTGGTCAATACTTTTGGCTAAAAGTGAAAATGTAATCTAAATAGTGTCAGGAATTGGCGATTGTAATTGACTATATAATAATAAAGAGAGGCGGATTAACTACCCGCCTCTCTTCTGTCTCATAAGATCCTTCCCCGACATTTTTATTACTTCTTTTTTCTTTGTTCCCTCATAGACAGCTCTCGGTTTATCTGCACTCATTAAAAGTAAAAGAAGATAAGGAAGTCCCTCATACACCTCACGATAAGAAAGATGTAAATTTTCCATGAATGAGGCGATACTTCCAGCGATGGTATTACCTCCTACGATTTCGGTTTTACTGTCAGATTCGCCAGCTCCATCGCCAACTGGCAGACTACGAAAAAATTACGTCCGGTTATTAACTCAAAAGCAATAAAATACGCTTGCAATAATTCTTCTTTAGAACCTGAAAGCATCTCTCGTTCGAGGCTTTCAGCTTTTTCTTGATAGTCTGGGATATCACCAGCAATCAGGAAAGAAAGACCCTTGATGATATTATCCAAATTTGTGGAAACTATCTTTATTAACTCCCGCATAGTCCCATTCTCTGGTAAATCAACCTTACTCAAATACTGAGTAGCCCTCATTATAACTTTGATAGCCGGGGCTTTGATTACATAGACCTTTCCTCCGACAATGATTGTCTTTCCGTAGGTCCCGGAAAGCAATTCTGATACATTTTTTGTAGCTTCATTCATGGCTTATAAAATTAGAGGGTGATTGCTCACCCTCGTTATTAATTTATCCCTGCGGAACAGTTTCTTCTCCGTCTTCCCAGCGTTCAATAGGAACACCTGCTTTAGTTGGTTTCAACGCCGTAAAGACAAGGGCCAAACCGATAGCCTTTTCATTGGCCTTCCCTGAAGCGGAAACGCCGGCACGTGGGAAAATGATTCTCACATTATCCTCTGTTGTTAGACGTACGGTAAATTCTTTACTCTCCACATGATCAGCACGTTCCCATGTACCAGGCTTGCCGTTTTCGCCTGCAACAAATTTACCTCCTTGGAACTTAGCCTTAGTCTCAAGGTCATACATACCAATAGAAGCATTTGCTTTAACCGCACCCGGCTTCTTAGAGGAATAATAGGTATTTCCGGCTACATCCTTGTAATCCTTAACCTCCGGATCTTCATCCTCATAGGTGAAAGTGTCCTCGTGGACTACCGGAACTTCCTCAAATTCTGTACCTTCGGCACCATCAGCCCCGATCGGCGCAACCTCCAGCTTTTGAAGGTTTACAACAACGACTTTTTTATTTTCTGCCATAATTATCTCACATTTAAAACTTCAAACATTATTTTCACATTCACAAAATGACACTTTAACTGCGCATCTTTTTCTTGATTGGTAGAATAGACCTTGTAACGATAGGTAGAGCCGTCAAAAGAGGAAACAGAACGTAAACCAGACGCTTGCCGCTCTAATTCAGTTAACCTGCTTTTGTCAGCCATCCCGTTAATATCAGGCACACAGAAATTAACTTCAACGAAACCTTTAATCCAGTAAGTTCCCGGTTTGGGTTCTTTCGGGATGACGGTTATCCTCTCTTCGGTAACTTCCCCTTCCGGTATCGCATCCTTCTTGTAAGTAGGGATACCGAACGGCTTCAAGTCCCGAACCAAAATAGTTTCTATGTCGCCTGTTACTATCATTCAAATTTCTCTTTTAAAAGTCTCTCCGCCTCCAAAGCGGCACCACTCAATACTTCAAATCCTTTAGCTTCTACATAAGAGGCGTATTCCGTCTCATTTTTCAGCGTCAATCCCGTTTCATCGACTTCATATTCGTTAGACTTACGAAGAGTACCGGTGATATCCTGATAATCTCCATTATCCTTAGCATACTGAACGGCCTCCTCTCCTACTTCAATCATCGCTTCTTTGACTTCTTCATAGAACTCATCAAAGGCCGCATCAACATCTGAGAAGTCAAAATCTACAGCCATATTTCCGCATATTTGAAATAGTTAGACTTACCAGACTTGATAACCTTTCCTTCAGCTCTCACGCTTTCCCCGTCCAGGATTCTCACCTCGGTACCAGCGTTTAGTTTCTCTCCCTCATAGACTACATGATAATTATAGTCGTACATTACCCCGTTCACGGAGATTTGCTTCATCACGCCATTATCATCGCACCGGCAGGAACCGAAGTCTATCCAATCCTCTTTCGGGGGGATCGGGTTCATATCCTCGTCAAATGACGGACCGGACACGACCTTGACCATTAATCTATGTGGAGCGAATATCATAAGAACTTGACTTTGGGTTTATCGGTATTGAGTTCGTCTTTCAGCCCGTACTTCTTACACAAGAAAGAATAGTAGTCCTTAATCCCTTTAATGTCCCAAGACATTGAGAAACCACTTTCCCCAATAGATGTGGCCCGAAGTAAAAGAGAGGGGATGAACTTCGCCATCGCCACAGAGACACGATCGTAGCAATCCTCATTCATCTCATCCTCTCCGCTTATCTTCGAGGTAAGACACATATCCAAAAGGTCAGCCTCCGACAAGTTAATGCCGAAGGTCTGAAACTTCTGTTGTATGTAGTCGTTTACCGTCATTACGCAATATCGCTCAAGTCGAAGTTGGTAATCAAATCCGGGTTGCTGATTTGCGGAATCCACTCTGCCGTATATTCCATGTAACGACCGTTCTTGTCACGGTAGTTAGAAATAAGCATCTGTCCATCCGTCGGGGTGTATGTACGTCCCTGTACCGGATCTGTAGCTTCATACGGGGTATGATGACGCATATATCCGATTTGGTCAGAAGGTAACAGAGTAATACGGTTGTCCGCATAAATCTGTACATTCTTGCCTGTCTGGTCTTTCACGTAATCTTCCTTGATTTCGATACGTGGCAAACCGATACCGGTGAACACTTCGGAAGCCAAAGTGGAAGAAACCAAACCAGTACTCAACTTCATCTCGTTAGTACCAAGAATCATCTTGTACTGTTCGCCAAATTCAGAGGAGCCAATCACGTGCTTGTTGAATGTAGCACGAGTCATAATCATCTTGGCATACACGCCATAATCAGGAGCCAGAGATTGCAGTTTCTCTCTTAGGTAAGAGATGAACATATTCTTGCTGTCTACAACTACATCCGCTTTAGCGGGATTGATGAAGTTGAACGGAAGGCCAATCTCCAACAGCTTGTTGTCTGTATGTCCAGAGGTAATCGCTGCATCCTTGTTATAGACAGTAGCTTCACCTTTCATCAACAGAGCACCGACAACAATATCCATACGTTTGTGGGCAGCAAGGCTAACCTGGCGGAAATCGTCTACCAAGAAGTTGACAATCTCTTCCATAGCTGCCATTTGGTCGGCAGGTTTGGCAGCATTAAATTTGTCAATCAAATCCTGCAATTCAGAAAGGCGGTCGATAGACATCTGATAAGCATCACCCAAATAGGCGATCTCACCATAGCCGGAACCGATATTCCTACGTTCACGGATTGGCTTCTCACCAAAACGGGAGTTGATTGAACCAGCCATCACCCCTGTAACAGAGCCAATATAATCCTTGAAGACACGAGTAGTTACTCTACGGAAAGTAAGATACTGTTGCCAGTAGATTGTGTCCTTACGCGTTTGGTTTACGCGTCTGATGATTGCGGAAACAATGTTCGCATCATCGAATAATGTTTGAATCGTTAAAAACATATCTTACCTCCTTATTCGTTAAATTCAAACCATCCTTTCAAATTAGCCTTGTCATTCTCGGAGAACGGCATAACCAATTTGGAAGGCTCAATTTCTGCGGCTGTACGAAGCAATGCTACCAGTACGATACCGTCTTCCACTTTGGTACGGTTATACAAAGCAGAGTTAGCAATATACTTCTGTTTCGTCCCTCCTACAGCGGTAGCCTCGAAAAGAACTGCGTCCTTAGCGATATTTTCACCGAAAGCAGCTTTGATAGTCAAAACGTCATAGTCTTTGTTTGACTTGTCAATAGAGTCTACTTCTGCACCTTTCTTTCCGCTTCCGATAAACATTCCCTTATAAGCCAAAGAGTTCTTGGCTACCTTGATAGACAAAGCCGTATCACCAGTGGTATAGGCTTCGATAACTTGCACATTGATTACCGCATAAGCAAACTTGTTTTTCAAGTCTGCATAAATCGGGGTAAATACAGGCAGGGAACTTCCCACCGTCAAGTTCGTTGTGTCGAGCTTATAAGGGCCACGTCTGCGGATGCCCGTTTGGACATCGTAACGTTCCTCTTGCTCAACATGCGGAACTAAATCATACTTAAATCCTGCTGACATAATTAATTCTTGTTTTGTTCAACAATCGTTTTTGTTCCCTCGTCAATCATTTTAGCGATAGATTCAGATTCTTTCTCAATCTTCGCTTCTGATGATTCAGGAGGAATTACACCGGCAAAGCCTTCATTCTTCAATTCCTGTGCTACATCCTTGAAATAAGTATCCAAGTCTGCATCTTCGGGAACAGCGTAACGCTTTGCTTGTGATTCGGGAATACCATACTCCTTTGCCTTAGCCAAAATCTGCTCCTGACGGGTAGCCTGCGCTTTCTCTGTCTCAAACTGGGTAAGTTTGTCGGAAAGAGGCTTGACGGCATTAGCCACCGCGTCAGCGATAATCTTTGCCATGTCTGGCTGCTGTTCTGTAGCAGTCTGCTGTTGCGTGGTAGTTGTAGTGGTAGTCTCGATTGGTTTACCGTCCTTCAAGCCGTGTTTCTTCTCGTAGTTAGTAACCGCGGAAGCACCTGCACCATTAGCCCGGAAATCACCATAGGAATTTAACACGTCCTGGAAGCCTACTCCATCCGCGATTGTCTGTAATTGGCTTTCGTCCGTAACACCGGTCGCTTTCTTTTCAGCGATCCGGATTAAAGTAGCTTCATCAACCCCAGGGAATTTGGTTTTGAGTAATGCTAAAATCTTTTCTTTCATACCGTATGAATTTTCGTTTAAAATCTTTGGTATAAAAGTAGATAGCTAATATATGAGTGGAAAATTTTGGAAGGTGGGATACACGACAATAGAATGATTGTCGTAAAAAGGAAAGTAAAGAGCATAAAAAAGGCGTGAAGCCGAATAGAATCACGCCTATAATAGTAAAAATAATTCTTTAAAAACCTAACATAGCTGCCGGAGGTATGTTTAGCACACGGCAAAGTAATCTTGCTATCTTCAAAGTCGGCTCTGAACGACCAGCAAGATAATCATTAACACGTGAAGGGCTAACTCCTATTTCACCGGCGAGTTGCCTTTGCGTCATTCCTTTTTCTTCAAGAGATAATTCTATCAATTCCGCAACAGTCGGCTTTTCTATAGGATAATGCTCCTTTTCGTAAGCAATCACTATATCAGACATTACAGTAAGTTCCACCGCATTCTTATCGTTTGCGGGAGTATTATCATCAACCATTGGTAACAGTTCTTCAACTCTTGCCAATGCAAATTCGTATTGTTCCTTACTAACTTTATTCATATCCTATATCTTAAATGGTTGAACAATCAATTTTATCATAATCTTTATGAGTACCCACCCAGCGGATGAATATATAACCCATTGTAAACTTTACGACAACTACCAACCGATAATTGTTGCCCCTGATATTAAAAACATAATGCTGGTTGCCTACATAATCAGCAGAAAGAAAATCAACCTTAATATCAGATAAGTTTTTCCATTCAGCCTTTTCTGCAATATCATACCAGCGTTCAAGAGCTACGCGCGAATCTTCATAACCTTTCGTTTCGTAGAAATCTTTCAGCTTCTTATGTGATACTATTCTCATTTCTCTTTCATTTGATACAAAAATACAAAATAATTCTGTATAACAAAATTTTTACAAGGGATTTATTTTACATAATAGAATTTAGATAATAAAAAAGCGGAACTAAATAGCCCCGCTCATTAATATCATATTATCATAACTATGCTGCTGTAGGAGAATTACTTTGTTTTTCTGCCTTTTGGCTCATATCTTCTTCAATTTCCTTCAACTCTTCATCTATGCGATCCATGTTCCCAGCGAATATTATACCTTCTCGACGTGACCATACCCCACCATTTACAGCGGAGACAGCAGTAGAAACCTTATCTGAGACGTTATCAATCATATATGGTACTATTTCGACATCAACATCAATTGTTTCGGATGCTTTCTCAAAATTGGTATTGATAGAGCCTAATGCGGAGACAAGAAAGTTTACCCTTCGTTGCATGAAGCTACCAATTTCTTCAGAGTGATTTTCTACTGCCATGTGTGCACCACCGGACAAAGCATTGCCTGTCCCTTTTAGATTCTCAAAGGAGATACGCGGTGTATTTGTAAGCGCATAAGCCTTTTCTGTCAATCCCTCGGCCTCAAATTTAACCGTATCTGGTACCTGGTTCCATGTCAGATATGAAGCGTTTGCACCCTGCCCTGTGAGTTGAACTATCCTATTCCTTAATTCACCTGCAAATTTCTCGATCTCCCCAAAAAGCATTAAGATAGGGAAGAAATGATAGTCGATACAATCGGCATAGCTGGACAAAAGTTTCTCTAAACGTACACGAATGGTTCGTATCTTGTTGCAATAAGCCTCTGGACGATAGCAATACATGACCGGCAACTTCTTAAAGCCATGCTTGAAAGCGGAAACCATCTCCCAGCCTTTGTCTAACTCCCACTGAAAGACTACATCTTTCGTCACAGTCATAAAGCAGGTGATTTCGTGGTCGTCCAGGTCTTTCTTCTTGTACTCACGGGAGAAAGCAACCATATCACCTGAATCATCAAAGAACGGATAAAGTTTATCGCCCCGGAACGGAGACCAAAGAACACTGCGAAGTTTGTATTGTGGCATGGACTTACCGAATAGATTGGCTACTTTCGCTTTCAATTTAGCCCAAAAGCCGTCGTCTTTAGTTACATACCAATATTCAGCAACTTCTTGTTCTGAAAGCCAAGAACGAACAATCTTCCGGTTCTGATACTTGATCTTATTCTTCTTTAGAACCTGTTTCAAAGCCTCAAAGATACCTTTCTCCGATTCATCCGGGGTACAGTCCATCTTTGGCTCGGTACCGACAGTGAAAGCCGTTTGGATATTGACAATATCCTGCTCCAAAGGAAGGGCGATTCGGTTAGGCTCAACTTTCTTTGTCTTTTTTGGAATGACGGTAGTCTTACCGGTCTTTTCGTCAAATACCTCTTTCTCCTGCTCAATAGTGATTTCTATCTGTGGGTACTTCTCTTTATCCACGATGATCTCATGTCTATTTGGGTCCCAGTCGGCATATAGCTTTTCCCGATCCGGAAGTTGAGTTTTCCGACCTTTCTTCAGATAGTAGATTTTCCGGTCTATATCTTCGAGTGCTAAAATTTCGTCTATCGTTTTCATTTGATAATATTTTAATGTGCAAATATTCCTGAATTGTCTTTAGGCTTCAAAATCTTACCAAGAAGCATACCCAACACATAATAACGGGCCGCATCTATCAGGTGATTATCTTTATCTACCGGTTCATTGATGTAATTCCCGTCTTTATCCTTATCCCATACATAGTTTCTAAGTTCGTTGATGAGATTATATGACCGTTCAGTAACGAATAGCTCCATATCTTTCATCTTATCTATACCGGCATTAATAGAACCAGGGTACTTATCTACTGGATAGATATTCACGCCGCCGTTCTTTATCTCCTGTATCAAACGAGGATCGGCAGAATCCGCCATAACCTTCAATCCCCAAGGTTTAAGAACTTTGGTTATGCCGGAAGATAACATGCCGGTCTGATAGCATAATTCATCTAAGTATAGAGCATTGTCCACAATACCGCACCGTACAGATGCCGAAGGATCATTTGTATAGCCAAAGTCCTGACCGATACCCACCTTTTTACACCACTGCGGAAACTCTTTAACAATACCCCACTTCTTAAATACAGCACCTTCCGCAACATCGGCCCACCTACCGATAACGACATGAGCGTACTTTTCGGGATTATTCACTTTCATATCCTCTACCTCTTTCAAGAACTCCGGAGAAAGGTTTTCCAAGTTATCAAAGTAAGTAGTATGGATGTGTAGCACATTCGGATGAGTAGAAACTTGAACCTGCACGCCGTCAATCTCTACAAGTTTATGCGTTTTCTCTATGTACTTTTTATAGATGAAGTGGTTGGAATCACACGGATTCATTATGATGAGAATTCGGTTCTGAATGCCCTTCTTACGGATGGAGAGCATTATCTTATCGAACTCTTCCTCATTCGTCCATTCCTCCGCTTCGTCGCAAACGAAAGTAGTAATACCTTGAATGGATTTCAGTTTCGCTGTTTGGTTCCCAGAAGAAGTTTTTATTCCCCGGAACATGATACGGCTTTTAGTCATTTTATTGACTATATCCGTCTTGGTAGTTCGGAAATACTTCTCCGTTCCATCCAGTTCTATCTTTTCCATCATTTCGGGGATGATAGACATGCCGGCGGAAACCATCGTGTAACGAGTGTAGAGAATATGATGGATTATCTTTTCGGCTTTCGTCATTTCAAAAGTCAGACGCTCTATGAAGGTGGAAGCGTTGAAAGACTTGCCGGAGCCACGACCGCCAGTGATAAGGATAATAAACTTTTCCTTATCGGTGTACAGAGGGTTATATATTTCTTGGGGTACAATCATTCAACTTTACTTTTGATCCATTCGTCAATATTGATGCCCTGATTTATTTCCTTTGGAATATCTTCATCATCAATTCTTGGAGCTGGTTTATTCCATTGTTCGGGCTTACGGTTTTTGAGCCAAAAGATGCCGGCTGTTGTATCAGAGGGTATTTCCTGCTCTAATTCGACAATCTCAACCCTTTCCTTTTCGCAACGCCTACCTTCTTCGTCATAGTACACATCCTTCACCTTTATAGCCTGTTGGACTTTAATTTTAGTACCCATTGCCTTACGGTATATTTTGCTTTCGATGGCAAAATCAATAGGCGCACGCCCGTTTTTTAATGCTTCGGATAATTCGGGAATTTTACCTTTCAATTCAGAGAAATACGTCTCATTATAGCCGATGTTTGCCGCAATCTGCTTATCGTCCAATCCGTCACGTGCCCAGCTCTCTATGCGGATTAGGTTTTGCTTATCTTTAAAATCAAACTTTGGCTTTGCCATATTAATCTACTCTTTCTACTTGATCAGAGAACACCTCTCCTTTTATAAACTTCATATCCGGATCATACCCAAATCTTGCCATGAAAGCAGCTTTCGCTTCATAGGTATCAAAAGACAACATCACATAGGCATCCATATCCTCGGCTGTCTTCTGTGCGTTCTCCTTAACTTGTTGCTTGACTTCTTTCATGTGGGCAACCTTCTCTGCACGCTCTAATTGCTTGGCGGCTTTCTCGGCTTCTTTCTGTTCGGTCACAGGTGACATCATATCGGACAGGGCATCTGCAATAGAGTTTTCCGCTTCGGTCTGCAATAGATAATCAACGCCAATCATGTTTAGGTCGGCATCGGTCAGACCTGCGTCTTTCCAATCAATATCGGGAACAAGCTGTGCAAGGGCATCGAAATCCCATGTACCTTGCGCATTTGGATTGTTCATTAAAATATTGAGTTCCTTCTCCTGCTTTTCGTCCACATCTATGACATCAACACGAATGCTATAATCATTATCCGGAAACTTCTGCAATTCATCCATGACGGATAAACGCTGATGCCCGCTGACAACGGTCAATCCTGTACGCTTGTTCACGACAATTCCACCGACTAAACCAAACTTCTTAATACCACGCTTTAACGTCTTGCGTGATTCCTCGGACAGTTTTCGGGGATTATAATCGGCGAAGTGAATGGCAGAACGGTTAAGTTCTACCGATTCACTCTTTATGTATTTACTTAGTTCCATTGTCATATTCAAATAAAATTCTTTCACTCATTGGAAAAGCTTTAATAATCCTCCTCAAATCATCCGGGTAATTCTTGCGAAGCCACAAGAAACAATCAAGATTGAACCCGATACCGCCAGATGCCTTGTTTGAATACCGGACCGGTTCGGGAAGTCCTTTCTGTCTCATGTAAGTAAGAACATCTCTTTGCGTCCAATCGGCCAAAGGATAAACCTTGCCTGCGTTCTCATAATCCTGGTAGGTATTCAACATCAACCGGCGGTTCATACTATCAGCCTTCTTCATTCCATAAAAAACGAACTCGATGCCGAATTTTAACCGCATAGCTAAATCAACATCAGCCAACTTCAAGAGCTTTATCTTGGGATTGGGTACACAATACATACCGGACCGGAGAATATAAGTAAGATTCCAATGTGGCACCTGGATAAACTCAACTTTCGGGTATTTGGCTTTTACCCACTTGATATATCTTTCAATATGCTCTAATCCTTCAACAAAGTACATGAATATACATACAACCCGGTCAAACTTAGGATAGATCAGATCCAGTAACACAAGGCTATCCTTACCCAGAGAACAAAAAACGATAGCCTCATTAGATTTTACTCTAACGAGGTCTATCGTCCTATATGTTCTCTCAAGCAAGTTCATCCCGAACTCATACCTAAACCAGAGCGTACATTCCTGTACTGCTGATTTCTGGTAATAAATCTACCACCTTGAGAAACTCTGTTTGTTCCTGGTACCGTCAATCCTCTACGGCCGCCTCTGTAATTAGAGGTCGCAAAACCTGTTCTGTTAGCTCTTCTACCGACTCAGCAAAATATTAATGGTTAAACATTGGACTTCTCTATCATTTTACCCAAGTCATAAATGATTTGGGCCATCACGTACTCAACACCATCGACTTCATAGGGAATTTCGTTGCCATCCTCGTCTGTCAGGATCTCGACTTTTACGCCTTTAACCTCGACAATAGCAAACGGGCGTGTGCCCTTATATTCACCTGTAAGAAACTTGATAGCATTGTATTCTATCGGTACGACTTCGGGTTCTTGATCTTCTGGCACTTCTTCAAAGTGTTTATATTCTTTGTCGCCGACTTTATACCGGATATACTTTTGAGAAGTGTTAGGCCGGATCTCTCTGAACTCTTGTGTCTTCTTACCAGCTAAAATCTCATCGAAAAACTTCTGTTTAATCGAAAGCGTCAATACATTCATAATCGTGTCTATTTTATTAATAAATAATTAGTTGCGGGACGAGGACTCGAACCCCGGACCTTCGCCAAGTCAAAGCGACAAGCTAACCACTGCTCTACCCCGCGATAGCACCACTAAGGTACTACCATAACCAAAGATACAGAAAGATCTTCAATCGTTATTTATGACAATAGGGCTATTGTCGTAAACTAAGCCATTTATCACGCTTTTCTCTGCACGCCTCTAAGGTAGGCGCACAACAAGCGAACAGCTCACCAGATTCAGTACGGTAGTCGTACTGGTACATTTTCACTCTCTTACCTCTTAATTTGGTAGTGTAGGTACAATAGTTCTCTTTACCGGGCTGGCATATGCTGCAACCGTTTACGTTTATTGAGTTCATAAGATTATTTGTTTTAGTAATATACTTGTCTTTTATTATGGTAATTGTTCTTGCATTTGATACAGCAGAACTTCTGTTGATATGTCTTCTTCACAAACTGCTTACCGCACATTGGACAACGGCATACTGTACCAACTTTAGCCTTTTCATTATGCCTCTTCGGTTCTTCTTGGCTGTTATTAAGTTCTTTAACTCTGTATCGTTTACCTTGATAGCTGTAATCGCTACTATCGTAATCACCTCTGCACTCTTCAATATCTGCAAGATGATATGCTTCTGTTTCGTCATTCATAATCAATCTTTAATTGCAATTTGAACATTATACCCAAAGTGTGCAGCGTACCGGCACAACCTATTCAAAATAGTCAATAAGCGTTCTGTTTTAGAAGCATCAAATTGAACTTGAACCATTTCTTCGCCATCTACGTAAAAAATCATTGTCTTCATGATCGTGTATATTGTGGTAGCCCGAAGGCTACCGGATTAAGCTAAAATGTTTATTGATTGAAGAGTATCAAATTCTTTTTTATCAAACCAACGTGTTATATCTTCAGCCGCCACTTCATATTCACCGCTTTCTTCATCGAAATGGGTATGATCTCTAATTAAATCTACACATTCGCTTATCATATACAGCTGGTCTATGGTTAGACCCGTTATTGCATGAATAGGCTTTTTGCTACTTGTCTTCATTACCTTATGTATAGTGCAGGGCGAAAGCCCTGCTGGTTAAACTTACTTATTTAATATTTTCATTACGATATTTGCAGATGCTCTGCCCTCTATTCTATAAGAGTTATCAGAGTTGAACTTAAACAATCTACCGCTCTTACCTGAAACAAGCTCAAGACCACTTCGCCAATCTTTAGCTAAAGAATTAAGAATTCTGTAATCACTGCCTTTTATTTCTACCTGCTTGATGCCAATCATTAATGTTACTATATCGTTTATCAAATCTGCATCTAAAAATCTAATTATCGTCTTCATGATTGTATATGTTCTAATTGTTATTACTTTGTTTTCAAGCTATGCAAGTCCAATAGTCAACTATGTACTGGATAGCCTCGTCTTTGTAGTCTACGTTGTAGAGCTTACAGGCTTCTGCCTCACTCATGGCGACTAATGCTGCCAGTTCGTTGTTCATGTTGTCAATGTTTGTCATAACCTTTATATTTAATTGAATTATCCAAATCGTTTAATTTTACACCGCAAATATAACAGATTGTTTAATTCACAACCAAATCTATTTGTGTAATATATGTTAATAAATAAACTTTCTGTATATTTTTGTCGCATTTCTTATACAGATATGGAAAAATGAGGTATTTTTGCACTTAAACAATATGTATAATTATGGATTTAAGAATAAAGGATATTTGTCGAGAGCAAGGTATCATGTTAAAAGACCTTGCAAAGCAACTTGGATTAACAGAGGTTGGTTTGTCTAAGTCTATAAATGGAAATCCGACCATCGGACGTTTAGAAGAAATCGCCAACGCCCTCGGTGTTCCTGTTACAGAGTTATTCGATAAATCTTCTGACGAAGTAGTCGGAGCCGTCCGGATAGGTAAGGATACTCATGTTATTAATAGTAAGGAGGATATTAGGAAGTTAGCGGAAAATCTATAATAAAAGAAGAGATGGAAAAACAAGAAAAAACATTATTGTGTCAGATAAATGAGATTTATTCTGACTTAAAAGATGAATCCTCAAAAAATAGACCCAATTACAGTAAATATTCAATGACGCTTAATAAGTTTTTAAATCTAATATTAGAACTTTATGATATGTATAAGCCTGATTACTTAGACAAGTTAGATATACAGCATCTCAGATTAACAATTTACGCAAAAGAAGGGATTAAAGTAGAAACTGCTTATAACAAAGTGGTAAAAAAAGAAACTAACAGCAATTACCAAAACCTAGCAAAGGCGATGGCTAAAGCTACTTATCAAATTAATCTTGATGTATATTCCGTTTTAAATAAAGCAAATGAGATAAAAGATGAAGTTAAGCTGGACTAATCCCAACTTTGCTTCACCTACGTTTAACCCCATATAAAGAACATATGAAAGACGTAAAATCATTTCCACCTATTGAACACAAAGACTGTACTGTTCTTATTGTTGGAACAGTCCCAAGTAAAATATCTTTGGAAAAAGAAGAGTATTATGGTAATCCGAATAATATCTTTTGGGATATAATGTTTCGCATATGCAATAACAGTAATCCTGATTATCCAATATTAGAAGATTATGCAAACAAAAAAGATCTTCTATTAAGTAATGGTATTGCTTTATGGGATGTAATAAATTATTGCGAAAGAAATACAAATTTGGATAGTGATATAAGGAATGAAGTACTGAATGACGTAAAATCATTTTTTGTTGAACATCCGTACATTGAGGTCGTCTTCTTTAATGGCAAATCTGCTGAAAAATTATTTGAGCCATTCAAACAATCCATCCAACAAGGGATTAAATACATTCCATTGGAGTCAACAAGTCCCTCTAACAGAAAGAATCCGTTTTTTAAATTGAAACAATGGAAAGATCAAATAAAGCCCTATCTTATATAAGATACGAGTTTTTTTACTTTGAAAAGATAATACATCTTAGGACATTAATAATAATAATAAAAAACAAAAAAAATGAACTGGATAGATACAAACACTCTGATTGCAATCTGCGCTTGCGCAATTGGCTTAACTCAATTTTTTCTTTGGAGGTATATTGCTCGTAACAAATCTTATGAATCAGAGAAAGGTAAAAATCTTGCCACCAAAGAAGATGTAAAAGACATTACGCAAAAGGTGGAGGAAATTAAAAATATATACTCATCGTCATTAGAGCGATACAAGATAGATCTTCAAAAAGAACTTGAAACATCTAAATACATTATTGAACTATGCCATTCTTTAGACAAGGAACTTATAATGTTAATTTCCAAAGCCTTAAAGTCGTATGTTTCTCCAGAAATAGGGATGCCTCATGAGTACGATGATAAAGATCTAATTTCTTCAGCACATAAAATATCCAATTTTTTATACATATATCGAACAAGATACGGATCAAAAAAAGAATTTTATGATTTGAATGATATAGCTTTCAAAATAAAATGTTTATCCGATATTGATATGGAAACGACAATTCCAGAAACGTATAAAGCAGATTTCATATTTCTACTTCATTCTGCATCATCTACTTTTTTACCCAAATTCAAATAAGCCGTCCTAATCCCCCGGCTTTACCCTTTTCATCATCTCCCCATATATCCAATCCACATCCTGACGGAAATACTTATACAACTGATAAGAGAAAACAAGATTATTACGGTTATCGGATATGGCTGTCTGCGCGCTAACACCTAAGACCTCCGCTAATTTATTCCGAAGGCCGTTCTTCATTTTTCCGCCGGCGAGCGTGCTTGGAGAGTACAAAAACAGGATGATAAAGATGAATTTCTTTCTTTGGGTAACATTCCCTATCCTAAACGTTTCCTTTTGAGATATGATCTCCTGGAACCACGCATATAACGTCCCTATCATGTCAAGGTCGGTCAATGTAGGCTCCGTTAGTTCTTTCTCTCTTTCTGATAACTTGGATTTCTGTTCCCGGATAGATTTTATTTCTGCGATTTCTGAAAACATGGCACGATTATTTTAAAGTAAATAGTATATTTGCACTATTCAAAATCGTGTTAAGAGGTAACGTTACTGGTGGTTCGGGGCGTTGCCTCTTGTGTTTTAGAATGGTAGATCATCTTTTGGCGGCTCAGGTTGATAGGGTTCCGGCTGTGGACTGGCTTCTTGCTGAGCAGGTCTACTTCCTAATAGCTCCAGCTTATCAACAAATATTTCTGTCACATACCGCTTTGATCCTGTCTTATCCTCATACTGCCGGGTCTTGATCTTACCCTCAATATAGATTTGAGATCCTTTCTTGACAAACTTCTCCACGACCTCGGCAAGTCCTTTCCAAAAGACAAGGCTATGCCATTCCGTACGATCCGGAACCTGGGTACCGTTTTGAAGGGTGTAACCTTTCTCTGTAGTGGCAAGTGAAATGTTGGCAACCTTTGTTCCGGCAACTTCTTTCACTTCAGGATCTTTGCCGGTATGACCGAGAAGGATTACTTTATTTACGCTCATGATTATGCTATTTGATTATATTTTTCTGCTATTTTTCCAAATCTTTCCGGATCGATCAACTTTGTAACGAATACATTGAAAGCCTCTGTTGCTCTTTCAGAGTTACCAGAAGTGTCACTGTTACCCGATATAGAAGCCGCCAGTTCTGCAGTGTATCTTTCTGTAACAGGTAATAGAAGATAATCCATTTTATCCGAGTGTATTCCAAATATCTCATAGGCATCTTCCTGGTAGAACTTAACCAATACCCTGCTACTTTGGCAAAAGATATTGATTAGCATTGAAAGGCTGGCAATTCTGTTTTCGGTTCCACTGATATCATGGTCCAACATAATTTGACTGATAGAGTATTTTAGAATGTCTATGTCTTTCATGAAATAGTCTTCCATATCCTGCAGGACTGAAGCAAATATTTCAGGATAGACATTGACGTGTGAACGCATATCCAAGTTGTACTTTGCTATTTCATACTCCGCCTTTTGGAAATCCCGTTTAGCGGAGAATCTGAATAATCCTGCTGTTTTAAGTTCTTCTTTTAGCATCAGGAAATGATTATACACCTGGTCATTAATAAATAACCCGGAGTATTGTAAGGTATGTTCCTTTGTTACTCCGGGCAGTGGGTTGATATGTTCTTTTTTATAATCGGCTATCGCTTGAACGTAGCCGCAGTAATTAATGTTCATGATGGTTTTATTTAGTTTTATGTTTTATAGTCTGAAAAGCAAAAGAGTTTACAAAGGCCGGGTAGTTGTAGCTGCTCGGCCTTGCCGTCCTATTTTCGTGAGGTCACGAAAAAGGTTCATTTCTTTCGTGATATGAGTTATTTTAATCTATAAGACATCATCTTCGCTGTCTCATATCTGAAATCGTCCGAAATGTCCTTGATTCGTTTCTCACGCCCTTTGCAAAGCTGGATAACCTTTCGGGCAAGCTCTTTACGCTTCCTGCTTCTCTTAGCATATTTCAGTAGGGAGCTATAGGCAAGAATAAGCCAATAGTCACACACTTGCTCTTTCTCTTTTAGTCGTATATATCCTATATTCATGATTTTTTCATGTTGATTATTCTGGTATCGGCATCCAAGCGTCAATCTTATCACGTTCGCAATACACATCGTCACCATCTTCATCATCCCATACTCCATGAAAGGCATTCCATACGAGAAGTTTTGTTCCGTAAATACCAGATGAAGTGAGCACGAGTTGATTATCTTCAGGCATTCGTTCATCTATACTTATCCAGGGAGATTGCTGTTGTTGCCACTCTGCACCGGCAATAAAAGCCTTTTGTAATTCTGATGCCATACCTTTGCCAGTCCATATCTCATGTTCTTTTTCTTGATAAGCCTTTGCAGCTTGTTGTAATTTATTTTCCATGATTCGTTATTTTTTAATTGTTAGGTAATTTCATAAAACACATCCACATAGTTTTACCGCTCCGGCCAGTAGTATGCCCGAATAAAGGCTGCCGGTTGATAGCTTTCAAAACCTCTTTAACAGTTACTTGTTCTTCATTCCATTTGAAAATAAGAACACCGTAATCATCGAGTACCCGGAAACACTCGTTGAAACCCTGATTCAACAACCTTGGCCAATCTTCCAATAATTTACCGTACTTCTTTGCGAGCCAACTATTATCACCAACTTTTACCAGGTGTGGCGGGTCAAATACAACAAGTTTGAAGTTCTTTGCAGGAAAAGGTAGATTTGTAAAGTCCGCTACGACATCGGGATGAACTTTCAGACTTCGACCGTCGCAAAGAATATGCTCTTCATCTCTGATATCAGCGAATATAGCATTGGGATGTTTCTTGTTAAACCAGAACATCCGGGAACCGCAGCAGGCATCCAATATTATTTTATCCATTTAATTCGTTATTTCTTAGTCTTTAATATCAATCGGTACTTTCATACCTGATAAATCTTCTACATATTCAATGCCGAATCCTACCCCATCTTTCAGGATAATATACGCCATTGCCAAGATTCCCGCTTTAATGAAACTATCCGCATGAACAAGTAGCTTTTTATCGCAGTCATAGAACTTCACAAAATAGGTTTTATCTCCGTTTCTGATAATGTGCCTTAGATATGACTCCTTATCATGTTGAGCATGATCAACAGCTTTGACGGCATCCATCCTTGCTTTAATATAATCCGGCAATGCTTCCTGCGCTGCTGGGTCGAAAGTGATACATTTCGTTTTATCCATGATTCAGTTCTATTTAGTGTTGAATGTTATATTAATAGCTTCTTGGTACGTTACCCCATTGTTTTTAAGGCTCATCATCTGTTCATATCGTTTAGGTTCTCGCTCTTTTAGCCGGTCGAACCGATAACAATCAAACTGACAGCCAAACCCGCAATAAGCGCACCCGGTATTTTCCTCTCCTTTATCGTACACGCTACAATACTTCAAGCCATATTGCTTTGTAAAATCCCAGATATTATTCTTTGTCCAAATGGATATTGCTTTACAAGCCTTATGCTTAACATCAATGCAACCAGTCTGCAAGTAAGCCCCTTGCCTTGTATGGCTATTTTCAGCCATCGTCCCGATAAATACACCATTCTTGCTAAGTTCCTTCATCGGGGACTTTTTCAAATAGTCGCAACATTTGTGTGTTATATCGAAAGGGACATCGAGTAAATGACGATACTTTTTAGGTATGATAAATTGCTTACTTGATGTACCATCCCGCTTGACGCCAGTAAGATAAAGGGTCCTTGTTGCCTCATTTCTATCAGTTGGGTGTCGGCAATCATGAATCATTCTTGCAACCTTTTTACTGATCAGTGGAAAGCCATATTCTGCCACTATTTTAGCGAATGTCGTATTAGGATGCACAATTTCTACGTTATCAGTTTCACGCACAAACTTTATGATCTCACTAAATTCGTTTGTGGTATTGGCAAATATCGCCTTTCTATCTTTGTCAATCATCCTGACAAGATGCATCATCACAGTGCTGTCAATACCACCTGAATAAGCAATAACGCTTTCCGGATATTTTGAAAGGAAGGCATCAATGATATACAAACTGTGATCTATTTTCTGTGATAGGCTCCACGACTGCCGATATGCCAACTCTTCGTATGATAATGCGCTCATAATTTTTTAAATGTGAGCTTTTCTAACTTTTCGATCTGCTTTTTTAGAGAGGAAATTTTCTTTTGTCTCATCTCTTCAGCCTTCTTGATGGCATCTTCATGGTTATAAAAAGCCTCTTTTGCCATTCTGTAACCGATAGACTCACCTCTTACATAGGCATACTTAGATTCATCCCTGTAAGATCTAATCTCTGCTTCTTTTTCAATAATACCCTTGGTAAGGGCGTAATTTGTTATAAATACTTTTGCCATAGATTGTTATTTTTTTTAGATTAATCAATATTTCTTACTACTCTCACCGGTACAGCCTTATGCCTTGGCGACTTCCGTACTGCCCGAATGAGCTCAAATCGCTGAACCCATCTTTTAGGCATGAGAGATACCATATCAAGTTCAACAGCAATTATTTCGTAAACCCACTCTTGTATGTCTACACCTGGTGGGGGTGATTCCCAACGTCCGTTGATTAAAACTTGTCTCATAATCCAAGCTCTCCCTGTTTACCTTTATTCGAGAGAACAGAGTTTACACGGCTGATCTCATCGTCTATTAACTTCTCCTGCCTTTTTGATGCCTGAAGCGTGATCGACGATCTGGTTCTGAAATACTCTTTTTGAAGCTGGCGCAATTTGACAACAGCTTCAAAGAATTGCTTAGGTTTCATTGCATTCTCCTTTCTTCACTAAAAACTCACACTTCTTTCCCGGCTTCTCGTCCGGTTCTGTCTTCTTGGATTCTGCCTCGGACATGTACAACTGGCAGTCGTGCCGATCCGGACAGGTGTTGCCGTAACATTTGATTTTATGTTTCATGATTAATGGAATAAAGTTTTTTCGATGTCATAATTAAAAGCCAATATCTCTGTTCGTTTCTCTACCTTCTGTCCCTTGCCTTGCTGGTTGACCTTCAAGTCCACCTCTATTGATCTGACATTCCACCCATATTTAGCCACAAAATATCGGAATGTCTGACACCAATAATTTGAGAGGATAAACTTCCCTTTGATAGTGGAGAGGAGTGATAGCAGATCGTAGAAATCCTTATGCGTATAGCCATAGTAGTGACCTTGGACACAGCTGGGATAAGGAGGATCGAGATAGAAGAACGTTTCCTTTGAATCCCTTTCTTTGATTACCCGGAGCGCATCCCGGCAGGAAATCTGTACTTGATCCAATCTGTCACGTAGCTGCTCGGTGAAGTTAATCCGTTTGTTTTTTATCATTATTGCGGATTGTGACCCAGAACGACCATTACACCATTTCCATCCGCCATGCATTGAACCACCGAAAGAGCTATTCGTTATTACCCAGACTGCCCACGCCTTTTCTATATCAGACGCTTCACATCGGCCGTTCCAGACATCCTTTGCGTAGTAGTACATGCTTTCGGAATGTAACGTATTCCGGATCCTTTCTTGTAGTTCAGGGAAACTGTTTTGTGCTGACAGGTAGAAGTTGATCAATTTGTCATCATGATCGTTGATGACCTCTAATCCGGCCTTGGCCTTGCGGAAGAAAACAGCTCCGCCTCCGAAGAAAGGCTCACAATAAATCTTGTGGGTTGGCATCATAGAAATGATGGTATCGGCCAAACGCTGTTTGCCGCCATAGTATGTGATTGGGGTTCTCATTTACATTAACTTTGTTAAATTTATTTTATCTGTTTATTTTCATTATATTTACCAAGTCAAACAGTAATTTTAAAGAGATGTATTACGCTATTATCACAGAAAACGACGAATCTAATTGGTCAGACAAAACAGGGGAATTATATCATCATCCTAATCGATACCTGAAATATATTCCAGAGGGTGCCAAAGTAATTTACTATAAAGGTAGATTAACTAATCGTGATTATAGGGATCGACGTCTTACAGATAAGCCTCACTATTTTGGCCTTGCTGTTATTGGTAAACACTATTTAGACCCATCATCCAAGAAAAGTGACTACTATTCAGAAATTGTTGATTTCAAAAGATTTGAATATCCTATTCTGATACAGTATGACAATCAATATATAGAAGATATTCCAGATAACTTAAAAGCTAACTATTGGAGAAATGCAGTTCGCCCAATAACCAAAGATATATATGATAAAATTGTCTCACTTGCTGAAATCAGTGACGGAGACTCTTTTTCTACCATAGATAACTTTACCACTGAAATAGAAGCAAAAGAAGGCGCAAAGAAACAAGTTTATACAACTCAATATGAAAGAAATCCAAGATTGAGAGAACAAGCAATAAGATTACACGGCTTAACTTGTATGGCCTGTGGCTTTAACTTTCTACAGTCGTACGGAGATTTAGGGTGTGGCTTTATCCATGTACACCATATCAAGCCTCTTTCATCATCAGAAGAACGTTTTGTTAATCCAGAAACTGATCTTATCGTTTTATGTCCTAATTGTCACTCAATGATTCATCGAAGAAAAGACATCATGCTAACTTTGGATGAATTGAAGAAAAAGATCAAGAATCATACTTGACGATGAAGTTTGATCATTTCTGAACTTTTCTACAAGTACATCTCTTGCATCTTTGGTAAATACTTACCCGGTCTTTCTCAGAGCGAAATAAAAAGGGACATCCGAATGACTTATCGAGTGCCCCGTAATAACCGCAATTGTCCGGTTTTCTGAATGTCTTTTGAAATATCAGGTTGGGGAGTTTTAGGGCTTCCTCGGCCTGGTCTTTGGATAGAAGATGATAAAACATGTTATTTTGTTGTTTCTTTTCGTTTCTTGTACTCTAAAAATTCGGCATAAGTTATGCCAGTAGTATTCTTTGCTTCAACACTTGGCTTAAACGCATCAGCAGCTTTTACAGCTTCATTTTGTGCCTGCGTATCCCTGTGAATATCATATTTTGCCAGCCAATTCATAATAACCTCCCCATCTATACGACCAAAGACTTGTCCGAAATAACCTTTCTTGGCCATTTTGAAAAAGAGCTTGAAATCTTCTGGTTTATAATGTGGATATTCTTCACGAACAAGGTCTATAGTGTCTTTTATCTGAAAAGGGTCCATTGTCCCATTCGTTGAATAAAAGTTCACAAACTGCTCAAACCATGTGTACATCAAAGAATTTATAAAAATGTCGTCATAATTCTTCCACAGTTCGGATATTGAAGGAGAAACCGCATTGAATACGTCAATCGCCGTCTTTGGATTTATACTGTTCCAGTACGGCTCTGGCGAATTGGCCCACAGTTTCACGGCTTGCGGCTTTGTTTCCGGCAGACTTGGCAGAAGATCCAAATCCGGCCTTTGGTATCGTACTACTTGATTTTCCATTGAATTTCTCATTATTAGCCCATGTTGCAAGTCTTTTGGCGACTTCCCATGTTTTATTCGTTTCAAATCTCATCTTAGTTTCTGACTTATTCAGTTCAGACCAGTAATCAAAGAAAGCTCGGATCATTTCCTTTCCGTATCGCTCCATATACGGGACAAGGGATTGCCCAAAATCATTTCTCCGTTTGAGCGTAGCGGCTTTAGCCGCGGCAAGTTTCTTAGCTTGCTCGGCTTTCTTTGCCTCTACGTTAGTAGAGGTTTCTTTAGGTTTACTATTCTTTCTTTTTATCTTTACTTTACTTTGTGTACTTACGTCATCATTAACTCCGTTTTTGTATGCAATAACTTCGTTTTTGATGTCAGAAACTAAATATTCGATGACATATTCAATTTCTTCACGTCTTATAACGGCACTTTTAAATCGGCATTGAATACCATTAGATGTTAGGATTTTATACTTTTCGTGAAGTTCTTGATTAAAAAAACCGACCTGTAAAGCTTTCTTTATAACTTCTTCCACTGCGCCCTCGGTAGTGCCAACAGTATCAGCCACCACAAAAGGCAAATCTTCATCCCACAATATGTAATACCCTTTATCTCGGTAGATATTACATAGCAGGCAAATAAGTATAGAAGTCGAAGCCGGTCCACAAGCTCGCGCAATCTTTCTAATCTTTACATCAGAAAAAAAATCCGTATCAAAAGAGAAGTATTCAAGGCCTTGTTTTGTAGGTCTTGCCATATACTTTTATTTAGAATGCATAAAAACAGACTCGCTTACTGTCAGCAACGAAACGTTTGTTCAACAAACTACACAACGCAATTCTTGGATTACCTTTCGTTGTAGGTAATATCGTTCCGTTTTTACATTTAGCACAAGTATCCGGTCGGATAACTTGCTTTTCGTTTCTCTTTACCATATTAAAAATATACGTTAGTTAATTGTCTACCATTAGAAGTTACTTGCCACAGTCCCCGACCTGTTGGATCTACCAGCTTAAGGTCTTTCACTTCTCCAAATCGCTTGATATTACCACATAAATAGAGGACGTATGTTGTTACATCCTCTTGTCTTTATATTTCCATCCATATCCAAATGCTGATTTTTGGTGCTTTTTGCAGCAAGCACATATAGCTCTTACTGGTACATTTGATTTTCTCGAAGCCTCCATTAATGAAGGATATTCCGCTATCATATCCCCATGCAATGAGTATTGTATAACACTTATAGCACCATGCCTATTTGTTTGCGCTCTTGCTCTTCTTTTAATACAAGTGCCATAATTCGTGTTGTACTTTGCATCACACCATTCCAAATTTACGGCTCTATTATCTGCTTTCTTTTCGTTCTTATGATTAACGAAAGGCAATTCTTTAGGATTAGGTATAAATGCTTTTGCTACCAGCCTGTGAACGGAATGATAACTTCTTTTACCATTTTTGCGCAAATAAATCATTCGATAACTATTTGAATTTGCACATGAGAGTATTTTATCTTGTAGCAATCCTTTTTTAGCAAATGCTTTTACCCTACCTAAATTCGATACTTGGTATAAACCCTCGTACCCTTCAATGTCTTTCCAAATTTCAATCATAAACCTTTATCTTTTTTTAGTTTCTCTATCAAAGCAGAGTAGTATTTGATTAATTCTTTATACTCAAAGTCAGTCATTTTAGAAGTGTTTGCAGCTTTCACTTTCAGCAACTCGAACCGTTGTTGACCGATTTTAGCAATCAGATTCCTTTCGTAAGCAATCAGATGGTCTGCGCTGAAACGGTTGCATGCACGGCATTCGGCATGGGCATTATCTTCGTCAAACCTTGTAGAGAGGTGGCGACGTGAATGGAAGTGTCCACAGTCAGCTTGCTCAAACGGCTTTATTTTGCCACAACTTATGCAACGGAAATACCCGTTCGGCATACAATCACGAAGCCGGATGAACAAGGAAAACTCTTTATCAAGTTTCGCTTTCAGATCCGGCTTCTTCTTAACTGTCACCCCTGCTTTATCAAATAAGGGTAAAGGCTTGTCTTTTTTCTTAGCCTTTCGTTTTATGTAATACATAGTCAGTCATAATTATAGTTATCAAAATCATCCGACTCATAATCCGGCATATCATTACCAAAATCCATTATCATCCCCTCCTCTCTTTTGATTTATTAGGCATAGCCCAATCCACGTTAGAGCCATAATACCGAGAATGGCAGCGACTATAAATAAAGCCTCTGACCAACTATTTAAAGATTCTATATTCATGGTGATAAAATTTTGTTCAATTATGGCATATTATTGTATTCCTATTTGCTCTGTTAAAAAACGAGCTGCATATTCGGCAGCCCTTTTCACTGAATACTCATGGCTGCCCTCGTTTTGGTAAGCCACATCATCTATTTTTGAGATAAGACTATTTGCCAAATCGCACATTACTTTGAGGTTTTCAAAACGAATTTCATCCTCATTCGTTTCACCAATAGGAGTAATCTTACCTACAAGATTTTCCACTATTTCAATAACAGTAAATTGCTTTTCCATATCATTTCAAATTTTAAAAGCCCCGGAGCGGATTCCCCGGGGCACAAACATCATTGCCAACGTACCGATGGCTGCGTACCGATAAATTTGCTCTGCAGAGCTAAAGCCACTTTCGCATTACTTCGCTTGGGTTTGTGGACGGTGCCGGAGTCGAACCAGCCTCAATCATGTTAATTGGATGCGCACCACTAAGCACTAACCGATATGCTAACCGCCCGTGTGCCGTCTTTCCGGCTGTCATCGGTGTTGCACCCGAACCACTCGTTCACCCATGAGCTTACGCTGGGGTATGCTTTTGCATACGTTTCTGTCTTTCCAGAATGCCAACATCATGAACCGCCATGTCGTCACCGTCACCTGCCGCATGATTTTGCGGATATCCACCTCGATAAATACTCTCTGGGACTCATTTCGGATTTACCCATACCCTTTTTATCTACTACTCTATCGGCTTTCCTATCTTCGGACAGACCCGACACCCGTCTTCGATTCGGATAGAGTGGTGCGTTCATTGATACAAGACAGTGGATAGGCGGGGATTCCAACCCCGATGCGCCTGTTTACGCTGGCTCTATGTCTACCTATCCGTTTACCCGTCACATCTTCACAGACTGGACGAGTATTGAATAATTACAAACGTATTTTCCTATCAGTTCCTACCTGCGTACCACATCGGTGACATACCCGCTTCGGCTTAATAGAATACGATTACAAAAACTACTCTACATGAAATGAGTGCCCGGATACCGAGCCAACGGACACCGGGCTTAATTTTACTGTTCAATGATTACAATATCAGGCGCAATCTTCTGAATCAATTCAAGTTGTTCGTCAATAACTTTATTCCGATACTCTTCAATTAATTCTTCTGCACTCGCTGATACTAAAGAAAGCGATACATCGCGACCATCTACATCTGCATAAATCTCAACATCGATTTCTTCCGGACTGAATCCTTTGAAAAGGGGAATACTAATTTTGAATGATTTCGGCAAGTTTGAATCAACTACTTGTGAATAGTTGTCTGTCTTACTCCCATTCTCTTCTTTACTTCTTTCGATGTCTTGATTAACCTTAGCCTTGAAGTTTTTCAAAGTAGAGACAAGCATCATGTTTTGAGACTTGTCAGTAAAGAATGCCCGATTCATTTTAATGAATTGAGATAATTTGACTGGCTCCCAACATTTATTTGTATTAATGCCGAACTCACCGATCTTTTTTGAGGGTTCAAGTGTCCCTAAAATAGATACCGCATAGTAATTTGTTTCATCAATCAGTAACCGGACATACATATTATCACGATTGACAATAATGTTTGCAGACTTTTGGTTGATCAACTCAATACGCTTTTCAAGCCAACGGAGAGGTGAATCGATTGTACCCCTAATACCGATTTTTTCGGGTTCTTTGGGATCAAGAACTACCGGTGCTTCGCCTTCTCTAAATGTGATCTCAATTGGTGTACCATTATAATTTTCAGGTACAACTACATTTACTTTGTTTTCTGATTCCATAATTTAATCCTCAGTTCCTGTTTTACGATTTATACTAAATACTGTCTTTTGCATTTCTTGTGGCATAATTGGACGAGAAGAGACCAATTCTCCTAATTTGTTGTAGAATCCTACTGTTCGATTTTCGTGATCAATAAACTTGTAGCAATCATCATTCACAAATTCAGATTTACGTTTCAAGTCGCCCAACAGTTTTGCTTTCTCTGTAGCTTTGGGCTTTATCCGATCTTTGAACTGTTGCATGGCATCTTTCTTCTCCTCTTCGATTTCAGCCATATCAATAGATATGTTCGCCAACTCTTCTTTCTTCTGATTGAGTTCATCCGGCGTAAACCTACGGGTATATCCGATAGGTTCTACCGCATCACAGTTATCTGCGAGAAACTGTGCTCTTTGTTCTTCAGGAATATCCTGACCTAAAAATTTGTCCATATATTTCTAATTTAAAAACTTAACTCTTTTCGTGTCATATAAATTCTTGATTGCGTTATTTATACCTCCAAATGAATCCTCTACACGTTTTCGTAACACCTGATAAACAAGCACATATACGCCCTGTAGAAGTATTATAATGTTTAGCTGCATCGGTTATTCTGTTCCATTCTCGAATGAATTTTCCATCTTTGTCATATTGAATGATCTTTTTTACTCGCAATGAAACAGGTTCAACTTTACACTTCTCATATCGCCAAACATATCCTTTTGCTTGTGGCTCTACTTTTTGACATACTCGCGTCATGCAGCCACTATCAATATTTAATTCACGGCAAGCATCAGACATGCAGCCCCATTCTTTTATAAATTCGCCATTTAAAGAGTATTGAAAAACCTTTCGATGTTTACTCGATTCTACTCCAAATTTACCAGAGCATTTTATACGGATAGCACCTAACCTTCGTTTATGAGAAATAGGATTAAGTAAGTTCTCTTTATGAGTTACCCATCTCAGATTTTCAACTCTATTATCTGTAGTAATTGTGTTGATATGATCTATACAAGGCTTATTATCTCCATTCGGAATGAATGCTTCTGCTACAAGTCTATGAACGAAATATTGCTTACCTTTAAGAGATACAACATGATACCCAGATGAATTTGTTATTAATTTTAATAGCTTCACCCCATTATCTTTTGTTGTTATGGATTTGCCGAAATAGTGCATAGATCTGACATTCCCTTTATTACTAACTTGATACCGACCTTCATACCCTTTAATATCCCTCCAAATTTCTTCCATTTCAAAAGTTTATTAGATTTTTTGTAAATTCTTCTTCTGATATATTTCTTAGGAAAACTGTAAATAAAACCCGTTTCACATTGTCATAAAGGTCCCTAAACTCAAACTCATCCATCTTATCAAAGGCTATGGATTTAGGTATATCAACCCAATCTTTCAATCGAATATTATAAACAGTATCACAATATCCAGCAGCTATTTCCACCGTCTTTCTAAAACAGTCTACATTGTGTTTGAAATGTTCTACGGTCTTTTCATTCTGATAAGCCCAAGCACAATGTATTAATGCGAAATACTTTTTATGAAGCTCATAATTTCTCGCAAGTGTGATTTTAGCCTTATACGTCTGACCGATTTTAAGTTTCTTCTTTTCCTCATAATCTTCATCATAACAAGGCTTCAATCCACTTGAAGTATTAAGTAGAAATATATCCATAGTACTTATCTTTTACAAAAGATCATGAATAACAGTCTTTTATTTGTTGAAAAATAACTCCTCGATCTTTTATTTCCCGAATTACCTTTTCATCGCGAAGGATTCTAACTTTTATATATTCATTTGGTTGAATTTCCCTTCTTAAGTTCTCATCATCATCATAGGTTGTAACAGAGAGAAATACCAAATTGCACTCACTCAATTTGGTGCAGAATAATTGCTCCTGAACTTGATAATAGTAATGCTTATATTTCTTCTTTACATAAGCCAATAAAGCATCAGGATTTTCTTTGTGCTGCTCAAATTCAAGGTAGTCGGATAGATAAACAGATTTAAGCTCATCAAAATCAACAACTGTACCTTTCTCGATCTTAGCAAAGTCGAGGCTACATTTAAAAACGTTCATTTCTTCCGAGACACAAACATACTGTGCAAAATAGTTGTCCGGAAGAACAAGTAAATATCGATCCTCTAAAATTGCACCTGTTCGAAGCGCGTCTATTGGGCTGGCTCGGGCATTATAATATGGTTTTATGCCACTTACAAACCTTCTCAAAAGAGAAATATGGGATTGAGAATCTTTCTTACTCATAAGAGCGACAACATCACCACTCCCTATATACATTGTATTCATAAAAGATTCTTCTTTTTCAGGTTATTATATGTTGTATCAATCTGTTTTGTATTCAAGTCATCAACACTACCTACATTGAAGTAAGATAGAATATTCCGGCAATAAACATTGTCTGTCATCAGATAATTTATTACAGCATCTTTCTTCGCATTCGGTTCAATAATTGTTTGTTCTTTAGACTTGTCTTTATCAGGATCTTCACCCGTCGCAATTTTGTATGCATTCAGCAGTGCATACTTTCGAGCGTAAGTTGAAGCTTTACCAAATCCCTTGTCAGCCGGATTAAGGCCACGCCCATAGGACTCGACATCGATAAATTCCGAAGTGTTATCAACATTAATAATTCTAAGCGTCATTTTTACGATGTCGGCATAGTTTACCGCTTCCCCACCATCGGTTTTCTGAACTCTAACAATCTCTGACTTGACAAGTTCCTGTTTTATAGGAATACTAACTAAGCCGAACTTTGTTTCTGCTTCTTTTACTTCAAGAACTACATCTATATCCTGAACTGCTTTATAAGCATAAGTACCTTTGCCGACAGTCATATTCTTTTCAATATTCTTTATCTCATTAGAAACGGCTTGTATTCTCTGATAGAGATTAAGAATGCCTGTGTCATTATTCATACTTGAAAATTTATTAGTTAATACTATGTCAGCCTCCGGGAATCGAACCCAGTCCAGCCTCGCTTGGCAAGGAGAAAACATTCAGGCCGCCCCGGTCAACCCGGTTAAGCAACTTATTAATAAACAGCCTTCACAGGTTAGTTAAATTCATTCTCTTTCAACCATGACTCAAAATCGTCACGATTGATAATTACGTTTCGTCCTTTCTTGACGCAACGAAGAGAACCATCACGAAGTGCATTAGCAACTTTCCGGCGGGAACCGGCTTCACGTTCTGCCTCTGATCGGTTCATTGTAGGTTTAAGTACACCTATTGTTCTAAGAGTAGTTCGAACTGTTTCAGTGATAAGCCTTTTTGATTTACTCTCTGCGTATTGTTCTGCAATGTCCAATACCTCTAAAGGGGAGTACATTCTATTTTCAAGTGTCATACTGCTAATGGCATATTGCGCCCTCTCGCTCTTATACGGATACGGGCGATAAGTTCTACATTGGCGTTAGAACGGGTTCGGATTCTTTGCCGTCTCATGTCAAAATGACTATCTAAACAAAGAATTATCAAAAGAACACAAGCAACAGCTGATCTCATGGCTGGTGTAAAATCCAGTATCAACCTGATGCCGGATAACCTTTCAGCCAATTTTAGTGCTAATTCCCTCCCATTCCGAACGCCCAAAATCAAAAATGCCGTCTGAAGCTGGTTATTTATCGTGCTTACTGCACGATGCTTCAATACGGCAATCTCCTTTTTCTCATACCCGGCAGCGTACATCTGTGCTGTGATGTCACATTCAGGTGTTAGTTCGGTGAAAACTTCCATAATCGTGTGTGTTGATTGGTTAAGTCTTCTCTATATTATTAATGATATAAAGAAACCCCACCCTACTGTTTTTCGAAACAGAATACGGAGGTTTCCCTTCTTTGGTTTTCACCCCATCTTTACGAAGATCATTATTAATACGTAAAGCCTCAGAGCGAAAGCCCATCACATCCGACACTTCAGACAACGGGATCGCTTTAGGCTTACCCGGTTTTACTTTCAAAATTGTTTCTCTGATTGTTGCCATAAATTGTAATTTTAAATTGATTGTGGACAGTGCCGGAGTCGAACCGGCCTCATGGATTATTGGTGCACCTCACCATAGTTTCAGCCCACGAAACATAACCGCCCGTTTGCCGGGACTTTCACCCGACTGCTTTTTAACATGAACGAATAAGAAACTACTCAATTAGTATTACTAAACCTTTCACCATATCACGAAAGGCAGAGAACTTCTTTTCCACTTCTCTGGCTTTGTTGTACCACAAATCCGAATCTTCTTTTACTCTCTTCAAATCAGATTCCAGGCTTTCAATCTTTGAAAGCAACTCTTCTTTTGTCAAATCTTTTGTTTCCATATATTTATGTATTTGATTACCACTTCTTTTCTTTATAGGTCACTATTGTAAGGATCACCGCCATCACACAATAAAATGCGTGAAACGGATTGAAGAATGTTCCGATAAAACATACCACGGCAAGTAAAGCCGTTATAATACAGATTGCGGCCTGGATAGGTGAAACAAACTGTATAGAATCAATTATCTTTTTCATAAGTGTTAGAATTTATTTGTGCCCTTTGGTGGATTCGATCCACAGCATCACGCTTTTTCAAAGGGTTTTCTTAACTTTACAGTGCAAAACATAAAAATTAAGATGTATGAAAAATTTTATTGAAGTAACTGTAAATGATACGAAGCGATTGATCAATATCAACACAATTAGCTACATTAAAGAATCGAAGCGCGATAAAACAGAAATTATACTTTTGCCTTCGGGAGACAAAGGCGTTTCTCGTTACCTCGCAGTCAAAGAGACTTATGATGAAATCAAGTCTCTGATTCAGGAAGCCCTTTAACCCATTCGTAAATTTTGTTGGCGGTATGGTAGATATAATCATAATGAGCATCTGTCTTTGCCGCCAACTTTACACACCACTTGCGCAATCTCATATCATTGCACTTTTTGAAATACCGAATTAATCTTCTAATCATCTTTCTTTCTATTTTGAATAAGAACTAATCTAAACATATCAGTAGTTGCCTCTGCAAAGAGGCTATGCAAATCAAATTTTTTATATGGAGATAACAGACTTGCAATTCTTTTGTACTCTAAAACATTCCCCATAGGATCCCATACTATTCTTATACGAATGCCACGCACAACCAAAGTCCCACCAATACCTAAAACAGTTGTCCCTGTTACATCTTTCAGTATCTTATCTATATGAACTTTTAATCCCGTGACAGTTTCATATTTATCAGATCCAATCATTTCAGAAAAATCAAATTCATTAAACACCACATCCGGTAATAAAACTTTATCCACGGCCCCAAAATACGGTTGATATTCCTTTATGTAATTCATTGTATTTCTCAAAATACGATATGTATCACAATCTTTTTCACTACTGCGTAATGCCGCTTCTATCATACTCAAAATCACCTCATTTTCCATATATAAATTATTTAAAATTGTGCCCAGCAACCGATCCGATCGGCAGCGTCACGCATTATGCCGGGCTATATATTAAAGCAGTATTCGGTAGACCGCTAACGATCCGGGACAAGTCAACCGGATATCACGGACACGACGTTATACCCAATACTGCCAACCTTATTACCTTCATTAATAAGTTAGTTTATTATCCTTTCGTTTCAACCCCATTTCTGCGGGTACTAAGGTGTAAGTACGAGAAAGAACTAACAGAAGTGACCGGGTGAGATATTCTCTACGCCCACCCGACCGGGCTTTAGTAAGCCGTTATGAAGTTTTCTACTTTGAATGATCTAAATCCATTCGCATCGACATCGAAGTAGCGTACAGTTTTGTAGTTTTCTGATCCAGTGCCTTTGATAAGGTTCTGGACGTCTTTAAGCGTGCCTTTTGCTTTGCGAAGTGAACCGTCTGCCTTTTCGTAAGCGAACGTTACAATACCTTTGTGCATTTGTCTTGTCAACCGATATAAAGCCCAAGCATGAGAAAGACATACTGCGAACGCTTTACCTGTTGCTGCCATTAGTTCGTAGGCCATGCAAAAAACCTTGTGTCTGAAATTAGTTTTCATAATCGTGTGTGTGTTTATGTGTTAGTAATTATATTCGTAAATCTCTGGGGTGAGATATTCAACTTCTCTTTCGAGAGATTCTATTTCTTCAGAGAGGATTTTCACGATCTCTGACTTACTATCTACATTATACATGTAGCAGGCTTTTTCGTCTGTCATTGCCTTAATCTCTGCAAGTTCTGCTTTTGAACTGTTGAGTTCTGCAAGTGCTGTTTCGTAATTTCGTGCCATACCGTGAATTTTAATATGTTTATACTATTGCCTATCAAACCGTATTTGCTAACTTTGCCTGTGATAGCGTTATCAATTGTTTGATGATGCAAATATACTACCATAATTCAGTAAAACAAAACATTTACTGCTTTTATTCAGTATATAAACATTATTTAACCTTAGCGCGGTTTCGCGTACATTATATAGAGTAGTTATGAAGAAAGACATATACATAGGTTGCATTGAGGTACTGCATTCTTTGTCACCCGATAAACACGGCAAAGAGGATGATATTATTAATGCGTTGTCAAAAAAAGCTATTTATGTATTAGTCAAAAACGAACTTCTCGCTCATGATGCTGTAAGAAGGAACGGGTTTGGAGGATTGTCTATGAATGATAAGACTCAATCTCTAATCGCTTCGAGGTATTTTGAAAATTTGATTGAAGATATTGAAAAGAATGAATATGACAGAGGGCTTGACAACAAAAGTAAATATATCGGCATAAAATATACCAGATACGCTTTTTGGCTTTCTTTTATTTCGTTAATCATCTCAATATTAGCAACAACTCCCCTTCCTAAACATTTTTACGGATGGGTTGCTAATATGTTTAGAACTTGTTTTTCTTAGCTGCTCTTTGATTTATTCTGTAGTTTCTGTTTTAGTAGGAGCGACTTTATCTACGCTTATCGTATCATCCTTCACCTTGAAAAAGATAGTGACATATACGAAAGCGAATAATAAACAAAAACAAACTATACGAAAAGGAATCTTCCATATTGTTCGTTCAAGTTTAATGTCCAAACATACTAAAAAATAGACAAACCAACAGATCAATCCTACAGCTATCAGAAATACAATAGTAGTGAGAAATACGATAATATATGTCATATCCATAGTAATAAAGCAAAGCGACAACCCCAAAGTTGCGGTTTGAGGAAGTCGCCTATATAATCCCTTGCGGGAACAGTTAAACAATTTAGTCGGTATCATCCGCAACTTGATACAGACGCAAATATACTGATAAATATCAGTAAACACAACAGAAAATGACAACAAAAGAAAGATTCGTTGAATATTTAAAGTTTAAAGGAATAGGTCAAACAGCCTTTGAAGAGTCAGCTGGTCTATCACGTGGAGCCATTGCTAAAAAAACCGGGTTCAACGCAGATTCCATAGAAAAAATAGCTAAGGCCTGTTCTGATTTAAATATAAACTGGCTTGTAACAGGCTTAGGAGAAATGTTAAGCCATAACAACAATGAAGAAGACAAACCTAAAATAAGCTACACAAAGGGAGTACCCTATTATAATGTGGATTTTATTGGAGGTTTTGATTTAGTTTTGAATGACCAGACTATAAATCCTGAATATCTAATAGACTTCAAAAAGTATAACGATGCTACTTGTTGGTGTAATGTAACTGGCCACTCAATGGAGCCAGAGATTAATCATGGTGATATGATAGCATTGAAAAAGATAGAAGACCGGTCATTTCTTCCACTTGGAGAGGTATATGCTATCGTCACAACAAACGATATGCGTACTATTAAAAGATTAGGAGCCGGAAAAACAGATGACACTTACACTCTTGTTCCATCAAACAAGTCACCTGAATATTCTACGCAACAACTTCCTGCAAGAATGATTAGGACTATATTCCAAGTATTAGGAGCTGTCAAAAGGTTTTAGTCATGAAATTCAATCAATATACCTGGAATCAATAATAACAAAATAAATAGATATTATTAACCTTATTTTGTAAGATTATGCCAAACACACCACAAGAAAGGATGGAAGATGTCAGTTTTGCTTATA
>URZO01000006.1 GCA_900552465.1 uncultured Parabacteroides sp.
TGCCCGTCGTAGACAATGTGATTGATTCCCGTCATATCTACAATATGGACGGTCGTTTTCAGATTCGACAGTACTGACGATGCGTTAATCGCTTCCTGAAAAGTAGGGTAACCGACCCCTTCGGCTGCCGTAACCGTTACGACATATTTATGGTTGCGATATAGCGGGACATCGTCTCCGCGAAAGACTTCATAATCTTCATGCATCTCTTGGTCGGAAGTGAAATCGACACGGTAATAGTTACGCACTCCCTTATAAATGCCCTCCAAGACAAGGCATACTTTTTCATTTGGGGCAGCTTTTGGCGCTTCGTATGTATATATTAGTCCTTCCATTAGCGATCCCGGGAGATTCTCAGACTGCGAATAAAGGTATTCGATAGGGGGATTTGTCGTAAATCCAGCCGGAACCATTGGGTCCATATTTCTGGAATAAGGATATGCATGTTCCCATTCTCCGATTACCAGTCCGGTATGTTCGTTCCAGGCGGGAGCGATAAATCCGCTTGTGCGGTAGTTTGCCAAGTGGATTTTTTCCAATTTGAAAATGCTTCCGTTTACCTTGTTTTGCACATCAATTCGTGCCAGCATACGTTTCATTTCGATATCGGGTATCGGAACTCCTTTATAGATGCCGTTTACATATACTTCCCCATACATAGGCATCGGGATATAGTCTTTGGAGGTTGTGTTCCATCGACCGGAAGTTTCAAATTGCAGATATTGCAAAAAGGTTTTTTTTTCTATATTATAAGAACCATATCCCCATGCTTTTGCTACTGCATCATGGGCATTGGCAATTACGGCAACAACAGAGGTCAGGCTGAGAGCAGGATCGTCTGCTAAAATCAAGTTGAACCAGGCCCGATGCTCATCCTCGTATGTTTCCTGTGATATATTGGTGATATGAACATGGCTGATGAGTCTGGAAACCTCCGAGTTGTCAAAAAACATCAGATCTACTTCTTTTATTTTTCTTTCCCAAATTTTGTCTTCACCTGAACGGGTCAGCATGGGGATTTCCAAGCCGGGTATAGTCATATTTACCGTTATGTTATTTTCTGTTGGTATAGCGCCACCGATTATGGATTCGTTGGTACATCCTGTTATGTATAGTAAAAGGATGATTGCGCCCATTATTTTTGTCAGGATGCTATATTGTTCCATACTGTTATATTTTTTAGTTATAAATCATCTTAACGGTTGATCCTGATTAGCTTTGTCAGGTTGCCGGCTTTGACTTCTGTTATTGCATAGCAACCGTTATGTTCTGGGATTCTTATCTCTTGTATATTCGAGTATTCTATTTCCCGGCGAGAATAACCGTCGTTACCGTCAAGAGCTATCCGCAGCCAACCATATAAAAGGCTGTTGGTATCTGTGACTTGTTCGCCGGTATTGGAATAATATCGTGTTTCTCCAATACAGATGCCATCCGGATAATTCCGGTCGCTATGGTCATAATTGGTTATTGCAATCACATCGGCCCTATCTTGGTAATTCGGCAAGTAAAGGTTATCTATACTTACGGTCAGGAAATATTGCGGATCGAGAATAACGTCTTGCTTGACATTTGTCCATGGACTGATAGTGGTGTGAAAATCTATCCTTTCTTTATGTATATTTGCGATTGTTTTATAGACATAGTTACGCCTTACCTCTCGCATGGTCTGAGGTTCTAAGTTGGTCATGTCGGCAAAGTTCAACAAGGTTGTAACGGCTCTTCTTTGTCCTTCTTCGGTGTCTATGCCCTCAATGGTCAAGATTAGTTTATCGTTATGGTTTGCCGCGTCGCAGGTTCTCTCCGGTGTATAGAAAGAACAATATCGTTTTGCCTCATACCCGATTTTCAAAGGAGTTCCCGTATGCTGCCAGACAACCTCCTTATTGGGTATGACGGTCTGCATATTGGAACCGAAAAATTTGTCGGGACCAACCAGGTAGCCTTCGTCGTATGACCTCGACAAGGTGATTTTAGTATTCTCTGTAACAGCTGCTTCAAACCACGGATAGGTTTTGAACCAAATATCGACCCGAGCGACTGCACGTTCGACTCTTAATTCTTGTGCAAGGGCGCTGTTTTCGTCTGCATGACTTTCTGTTATGGAGATGTTATGGACGATGCCTGTCATCGGTATTCCTTTTGTCCCGATAGCTGTATGGTTTTGATTGAAAATATCTGCCATTTGGAATTTTATCGTGTTCAGATCGTAAGGAGAGCTTACCGACTCTAATGTCCCGGTTAATGCATCTGGTTCGTTCAGGATGACAATAAGCGCTTTGTCCTGGTTATGGCGAACTTTCAAATAGGTATTGAATGACCAGACGTTGTTTTTGTCCAGTATTACCATTTGGTTGATATCGACAGTGGGATAAGTCGATACATTATCGAATACAATAAAGCGGGCGGAATATACATACTCATCGACCTGCACATCGCCTGTAATGATATTTATAGCCATCATTCCCTTTGTCTTTTGCAGGAGAGGCTCGCCTATTGCGTGCTCTGCTGTGCAAGCATAAAGGGTAATGGTCGCAATAACTATGTATATCAGGTTCAATATCGTTTTCATAAAATTCCTTTTTCAAATATTCAAATTCCTATATCGTTGAGCCATATTATCCAATCGTTGACAATCACTTTGACAGCGACAAAGTTCTCAGGACCACCCGGCTCATCTCCTTTATATATAACTACAATATGCCATTCGCTTTGCCTGTCCAGATATTCCTGCATGGGCAACGGGCTGCCGTCAGGGCGCGAAGCGGGTTTGGTATGTTCCAATAATTTCATCAGGTCGTAATCCCATACGACCTTTCCGGTTTCCGTACTGCAGACGGTGAGCCGGTAATCATATTCTTCTTCATGAAGTAACCGTCCGGTATTGATATGGGCTTCCGCTATTGCTCCGGATGCGGCATCGCCGGCTGTCAGAGAATAGGGGGTGTACTTCACTGTTTCTTTATTTTTCGGGCTGTTGTCATGTCCGTAGACTGCGCCTTCGGGAGTAATGATCTCAAACGTATAGGCAGCAGCTTTCGTATCGGCCTTTGTCTCTTGCCCGTAGTCCGAACTTGCCAACACCAGATTGAAGAGATTGGTTGCTTTTATGAGGTGTATGGGATGAACGGTCTCATTTGCCTGGTAATCGATTTCCTGTGTTGTCCCGATCCATAACGGAGGAAATTCATGGGGAACGGTATTCGAGTTACGCGCCAATGCTATTTGTGTTTCGTATGGCGTTGTTTCTCCGGGAATAAGCCGGCTTCCGTTTTTTCCTGTGACACGGAAGTTGTCGGAGAGTCCGCCGACTGTCAATATCTTATATTTCCCGAAAGGGAGGTTGTAGCCAAAAGGCATTCTTTTATTTCCAATAAGTTCTTCCTGCGAAGATTGCATGGTGAACAGGTATTTATCCTGCGCATCGAAGATAAACAGGTCGACAGAGCCGACATGCGGATTAAAAGAGTCTGTGTACTCCATATTATGGTCGTAGATAAACTCGAGGTATGTCCTGCATTCATCTATATACTCTCTGATGCAAGACAACAGGAAGACAGACACGAAGACTGTCAAGGCCAATGCACTAAAATTCCGATATATTCTGTTCGTGTTCATACTCCTGTGTTATTATTAAAAAGTACTTTCGGAAGAAACCTTTGTTTTATGAGGGTGGAACTAAAGTTTCTTCCGAATGAAACTATTATTACATCAAGTACTGGATGGCATTAAATGTTGAGTTCGTTTTCCCATACAATCCATGGAGCAACCGATACGGTGATACCCAGGTAACCAGCTGATTCATCTATAGGATCTGTCGGGTCCGGATCACCCGGGCCTGGGTTGTTTGCTTCCGGATACCAAGGACTGCCCGGTCCACTAACGGAATTCAATGTCAACGAATACCAGTTGTTACGTACAACACCGTATTTTCCGAAGGCCATTTCTTCGTCTAATGTATTGTCATGACGGACCATATAGTAGTAGTAGCAGAGACCTTTCTGATACCAGCGGATCACGTCGTTCTTTCCATCTTTGATCACTTGTCCGCCGTTAGGTATCTTGCTTAAATCGTTCACAGTAAGATTGGCGAAATTAGTTGCAGATATATTGTTTCCTGGATACGCTTTGATTTTATCAAACATTTTGTCACAAGCTTTCTTTAAGTTTGAGTCCTCACCGGCTTCGCTATAAGCCTCTTGTAGTTTTTCAAGGCCATCATAATTCTTACCGGCATAGTTGAACCAGTCGCCATTGGTATTGAAACCCTGTGGAAAATAGGTTGCTTTTATCACCAGACGGGTTGCATTTCCGAATAGCTGATCGTCAGCATCCATTGTGTTTTCGATGCAATAAGCGTTTGTTCCCTTTTCCTGCCAATCATAAGATTCGGCCAGCAACGGGCTATAATCGTTGTTTGTATCAATTGTTGCAAATACAAGTCCGGAAGCTCCGTTGAAGTTTGGATCGTATGTATAGAAATTCTTTTTATAAATACCCTGGACATGCGTACTTCCAAGTATGTGTTTTTCGGCGCATGGGAAGTAGGTCGAGTTCACTGCGTCGAGTGTCCATCGACCGAACGTAAAAGACGCTCCTTCTTGTTTTGTTGTGACTCCACCCTGCTTTTCCTGCAAGTCGAGTTTGGCAGCCAGACGCTCAAGGCTGACAGGCACTCTGTTGGCTTTAGCATCATCCTCATTATCTTTAAGACTGTTTGAGATGTCGATGAGCAGGTTGGTTACTTTACCCACTGTCTCTTCATTGGGACCACTGTTGATCATCGTGAAACCTTTGCTGATACTGTTGGTGTTGTCTATAACCTCGTCTTTTGTCGTACCGGTGATTGCTGCATTGACAGAGCTGAAGCTCGATGTCACGCTGATACTGTTGATTGCATTTTTAAGCATTCCGTCAGGATTGGCAATCACCAATAGTTGTTTTGCGTTTTTCGACACTTTGATCGCATCTGGTGTTGTCGAGGATGTAGAGAGCATCGTGAAATAGTTTGCTGTTCCAGGGATTCCCACAACCATACCATTATCATCAAAAGTAATCAGGTAAAGAGTTTTCAGATCGCTCTCGTTTTCCCCGGGTTTTTCGGAAGAACCGGGAGCGCGGGTCGTTGGTTGCGTCTCGATTTTGATGGAAAGATACGCCACGTCTACGTCTGCCATCTGCGGACCGCCGTGATGATCTACGTCATCGTTGTTACAACTTGTCAAGGCGGCTATCACCAGCATTGACATAAAAATAGTTCTCAGTCTCATTGTCTTGTTTTTTTAATTGTGATTAAGTAAATGATAATATAACTTTTTGCATACGCATAAAATTCTTTTTGTTTTCAAGGGCAAAGTTCAGCTATTGTGAAGTGCGAAAAAAGACAACTTTATCAGGTGAAAATGAAGGGTTAGAACCTTTTCTGAAGAGGAAGAAGTTTGAGCATATATTATTCTGCAAAACGATGGGAATAAAGATGTTGTTTGTGGACTTTTCGGAGGAATCCTGTCCGGATATTGACAGAAAAGGAGAAAAACTCCGGACGATGGGGCTAAGTTTGCAACTCTGTCTTTTTTTAGCAGTTTTGACCTTGTATCTTTTGATGATTTTTCTTACATTTCGATACCTGTAATTTTGTATTTTCTATTCATATATAATAATGTAACAAATATGAAAAAGAAAGATCTACATGATATATTTATCGAAGAATTGCAGAATAGGGGAATTAAGAAAGCTGATCTTGTCTACCTCATATCTGACATTCTCAAACTGGAGAAGGAGTCTGCCTATAGAAGGTTAGCTGGAAAAGTAAACTTCTCTGTCAGGGAAATGGGTATTCTGGCAAAAGCTTTGAACATTTCTTTAGACAGTCTTTTGTACCAGGATTTGGGGCTTCAATGGGTGCCTGTCATTTTGGGACTGCCATCGGCATATCAATCTATGGATCCGTTGTATGACTTACTGGATTCCAATATCGAGAAAGTGAGGGAAATCGGTCAGGATGAAGAAAGTGAAACCGGTAATGTGTACCATGCCTTGCCGTTGGAATGTTACGTGCATTCTCCGATTCTTATGAAGTTTGTGTTTTTCAAATGGGGCAGTTATTTTGTTCAGTCGGAAGAATTCAGTGATTTTGCCAGCTGGAAACTGCCCGACAGGTTGCTTAAAATCGTGGAGAAATTCTATGAGATCTATAATTTCCAAAAAGGTTTTTACGTCTGGGATAATGCCTTGATATGGAATATCAGTACAGAAATATATAATTTCCATAGGATGCGTATTATCAGTACGCAAGAGAAAGACGAAATCAAAGATGAACTCAAAGAGTTTTTGGTCAAGCTGGAAATGTTTTTGAATGGGACTTATACTCCGAAATTTGCCTTGCCGCCGGATTATAAGTTTTATGTTTCAGCTATGAACCTGGGGTTTACAACTGGTTATTTTACGTCCGAAAAGCAGTCACTGGCCTTGTTTAAAACGAATTTCAGCTTTTCCATGTCAACAGATACCAGCGGTAACTTTAAAAAGATGCAGGAGTGGGTTCGGTCATTCTGTAAGCTTTCCACTTTGCTCTCTGAGGGCGGACGCATCGAAAGGCGCTTGTTTTTCAATAAACAGCATAAGATCATAGATGAGGTATTGAAATGAGAGGCTTACAAAAGCCTCTCATTTATTATTTGAATACCAATACTCTTTTGTCCAACGGTTTGATCTCTTTCGGCCCCGGTTCTTCTGTCGGTGTTCCGAAAGGCATTTGGGCGATGAGTTCCCACTTCGGATCAAGTTTCCATTCTGCGCATACTGTGTCGTCGATTAGCGGATTGTAATGTTGCAGGGATGCGCCCAGGCCGGCATCTTCCAGCATGGTCCAGATGGCTAATTGGTGCATGGCGGAAGTCTGTTGCGCCCAGATGGGGAATTTATCATGGTAGGTCGGGAATGAATCCTGCAATTGTTCGATTACGGCTTTATCCTCGAAAAACAGAATCGTTCCGTATCCGGCAGCCAGACTACCGTCGATTTTGGCTTTTGTACCTTTGAATACTTCGGCTGAAACAAGCCGTTGCAATGTCTCCTTTGTGATCTCCCAAAGCCGTTTGTGATTCTTGCCTAATAACAGCACAATGCGGGTCGATTGCGAGTTAAAGGCGGAAGGGACGTTCATAACTGCGAAGTCTATTATTTCTTTGATCTGTTCGTCTGAGATCGGAGAACTGTTCGTGATATGGTAATAAGTTCTGCGATGTCTCAATGCTTCTTTAAAATCTCGTGCCATAATTAATATGTTTTTATTGTATATTCCTTTTAGATAAGAACCACAGTGTGATTGAATTTGTTGCAAAAGAAACAGGTTGTTTTTATATGGGGTCATAGAAATAATCTATGATGAAATGATTTCCGGTGAAAAGGGTTATCTTTGTGTGCTAAAAATGTAAAGATAAATGATAGGGAGGAAGTTACCTGCTGTTTTTTGGACGTTGTTCGTCGTATGGGTAGTCATACAGGTTTGCCTGGTGGTGAAATATTGGGATATGCCGAACCATGATGATGCCCGTTTCTATGCTAAATATGCGACGGAATGTATAGAAGACGGGACTTGGTATCCGGCGCCGCATAACCTGTATAACCCGTTTATTTTTGGCCCCGGATATGTCAATCTGCTTATCGGTATCCATTCTCTTTTCGGATCATTCTCTTTTGTCCGCCTGCTGAATCTGTTACTGAACATTGCGATGGTGTTCGAGGTATTGATTTTGGCCCGGAAACTGTTTAATGAGCGGATAGGGTATATTTCTTCCATTATTTATATGTTGATCTATTCGAATCTCTATATCCCGATTGCGATGCTGACTGATCTGCCGTTTACATTCCTGCTGTTGACTGCTTTATTGCTGTGTACCAGTCGCAGGTTGTTTCCGATAGCGGCGGCTGGTGTAGTGATTGGCCTGGCAAACTGGTTCAGGCCGTTGGCGATTGTTTTCTTAGTAGTCATAATTGTCCATTTCATCGTGGAAAAAAGGGGATGGCGCCAGTATGCAGCATTGGCGTTGCCGCTTGTGCTGACTGTCTTTCTGATCGGGCAGAGTGCCAAGGCAAGAACGGGCTATTTTGTTTATCAGGCGGTTTCCGGAGGGTATAATCTGGCAATGAGTTCTTTTGACGATGCTAACGGTTTGGTTAACTTTGAAGGTTTCGGTGATCCTGATAACTATATTTATCTGCCTCCCGGCGATTATACCTATATGGAGCGCGACAGCCTGTTGAAACGTGCATCGGTTCGCTGGATACTGGATAATCCGTTGAAATATGTTTCGCAGATTCCTTTTAAACTGGTTGCTTTATACAGTGAAGACACCTGGACGGAACGGGTAAAGCCGGATATGGGATTTAGAGTGGTACTTTCGAAAGTGAAGGACAATAAGCTAAAAGTGACGGAGTTAATAATCGTATTACTTTTAAAAAGTCTGGTTTATTACTTGGTCCTTCTCTTTTTCCTTTACTATGTCTGGGTGAACCGGCGCGACCTGTTGCAGCAGCAGAATATCTACTTGCTGATCCCTGTTTTGGGAACGGCTGTGACGTTGCTTTTTGTGATCACATCCCGCTATCATTATCCCTATCTTTTTGCGATAACGATTTATGCAGCAGTAGGGTTTGATACTCTTATACAGAGTAAATTAAGGAAAAATAGCAGAAAGAGCTGATTTATTTATTGATTTCTTGTGTTTAAATCAAAATAATTAGTACCTTTGTGCCCCGTAAAAGAAGAGAAACTCTATTAGAATCTTTGTTTTTGTTCAAGATGCAGTGCAAAAAGGGAAGACAGATAGCAGGAGTTGACTTAAATTTCGTAATATTAAAAAGAAAGATTAGCGATGTCTAAAATTTGTCAAATTACCGGAAAGAAAGCAATGGTTGGCAACAACGTTTCTCACTCTAAGAGAAGAACGAAACGTAAGTTTGATGTGAACCTGTTTACTAAAAAGTTCTACTGGGTAGAACAGGACTGTTGGGTTAGCCTGAATATTTCAGCCGCTGGCTTGCGTACTATCAATAAACTTGGTTTGGATGCAGCAATTAAGAAAGCTGCTGAAAAAGGTTATTTAAACGCTTAATTTGAGGAGGAAATAAGAAATGGCAAAGAAAGCAAAAGGTAACAGAGTTCAGGTGATTCTTGAATGCACTGAGCACAAAGAAAGTGGTATGCCGGGTACTTCTCGTTATATCACAACTAAGAACAGAAAGAATACAACTCAGAGATTGGAGCTGATGAAGTACAATCCTATCCTGAAGAAGATGACGTTACACAAAGAAATTAAGTAAGAGGAGATTAAACAATGGCAAAAAAAGCGGTTGCAACATTTAAGAAAGGTGACGGTCGTACCTATTCTAAAGTAATCAAGATGGTTAAGTCCCCGAAGACCGGTGCTTACATCTTCCAGGAAGAAATGATTCCTAACGAAGCTGTTAAAGATTATTTCGCAAAATAATAGAGCGTTAGATATAAGAGAAAGAGAGGTTTTTCCCGATGAAGGGAGAAACCTCTTTTTTTGTTCCCGTACGGATGGTTATATGGAATATTTTCCTAATTTTGTGTGGCCGAATATAATAAAAACAATATAATAATTAAGAACCATGAGATTTGATGTATCCAGCACTGCGCTGTTATCACGCTTGCAGTCTATTAGCAAAGTTATTGCTTCTAAGAATTCATTGCCTATCCTGGACAGTTTCCTTTTTAACCTGGAAGGTAATAAACTGACTATAACAGCTTCGGATGCTGAAACACGTTTGGTGACATCTGTCGACGTGATGAATGCACAGGGAAGCGGGCTTTTTGCCGTTTCTGCAAAAATCTTACTTGACCCGTTGAAAGAGTTGCCCGAGCAACCGTTGACTTTCGATATCAACGACGGAAACCTGGAGATCTTTATCCATTTCCAGAATGGTAAATATAATTTTATCGGGCAGAAAGGGGATACTTATCCGCAGCAGAAACCCTTGAACGAGAATGCTATTTCCGTTACGATGGATGCGCAGATGTTGTTGAACGGTATCAGTCGTTCTCTCTTTGCCACTGCTGACGACGAGCTTCGTCCGGTTATGAACGGTGTTTACTTTGATATCCATACGGACGATCTGACTTTTGTCGCTTCCGACGGACATAAACTGGTGCGCCTGCGTAATCTTTCGGTGAAATCGCCGGAAAGAGCATCTTTCATTTTACCGAAGAAGCCGGCTAACATCCTGAAAGGGCTGCTTTCGAAAGAGGAAGAAGCGGTTGTTATCAAGTTCGACGACAACAACGCCTATGTACGCTGTTCGAACTTCGAAATGGTTTGCCGCCTGATTGAAGGACGTTATCCGAACTATAACAGTGTGATCCCGCAGGAAAACCCGTTCAAGGTGACGATTGACCGCGTGTCTTTCTTGAACGCCCTGAAGCGTGTTTCCGTTTTCTCCAATCCGGCAAGCAGCCTTGTGAAGTTGCAGTTGAAAGAAAGCGAGATGGTGGTTTCCGCCCAGGATATCGATTTCTCTACTTCCGCTGAAGAAAAGATCGTTTGCAACTTCGACGGAACGGAATTGAGCATTGGCTTTAAAGCTACTTACCTGATTGAAATATTGAGCAACATCAACTCGGAAGAGGTGATACTCGAACTGGCTGATCCTTCACGCGCCGGCCTGATCGTTCCTTCTGAAAACGAAGAGAATGAAGACCTGCTGATGCTGCTGATGCCTATGATGTTGAATGATTAATACATAAGAAATGCAGTTAAACCTGAAAAACCCGTTAGTCTTCTTCGATTTGGAGACTACGGGTATTAATATTGTAAAAGACCGTATCGTCGAAATCTCTTTTGTGAAGGTTCACCCGAACGGAAAAGAAGAGTCTAAAACGAGACGGATCAATCCGGAAATGCCCATTCCACCGGAATCTACGGCTATCCATGGCATTACGGATGAAGATGTAAAAGACTGTCCTACTTTTAAAGAAATAGCCAAATCGCTGGCAGCCCAGATTGAAGGGTGCGACCTGGCCGGATACAACTCCAACCGTTTTGATATTCCATTATTGGCAGAAGAGTTTCTTCGTGCCGGTGTCGATATCGACCTCAATAAACGCAAGTTTGTGGATGTGCAGACCATTTTCCATAAGATGGAACAGCGTACGCTTGCCGCAGCCTATAAGTTCTATTGCGATAAAAGCCTTGAAAATGCGCATACGGCGGAAGCCGATACAATGGCGACTTATGAAGTGCTGAAGGCGCAACTGGACCGCTATCCGGAGTTGCAGAACGATATCAATTTCCTTTCCCAATATTCGAGCTATGGCAATAATGTGGACTTTGCAGGCCGTATGGTTTACAACGACAAGGGAGAAGAGGTGATTAACTTCGGTAAATATAAAGGCCGTTTGGTGGAAGAGGTGCTGAAGAACGATCCGGGCTACTATTCCTGGATCATGAATGGCGATTTCCCATTGAACACCAAGAAGATGTTGACAGAAATTAAATTGAGAGGTTTTAATTCAAAATAAGAACAATGAATAATTTTGAGTTCTGTAACCCTGTAAAGGTTGTTTTCGGTAAAGGTTCCATTGCCCGTTTGTCAGCCCTGATTCCCGAAGGGAGCAAGGTCTTGATGGTATATGGAGGCGGAAGCATTAAGAAAAACGGCATCTATGAGCAAGTGACGGATGCCCTGAAAGGTTTTGATGTAACGGAGTTTTCCGGCATAGAGGCGAATCCGCATTATGAGACCTGCATGAAGGCAGTGGAGATCGTCAGGGAAAAGAAGATTGATTTTCTGTTGGCAGTAGGCGGCGGTTCGGTGATCGACGCTACGAAGTTTATTGCCGTTTCCGTCGGCTTTGAAGGCGATCCCTGGGATATTCTTTCAAAAGGTGGCCAGATAAAGAGTGCGTTGCCTTTGGGAACGGTACTTACGTTGGCGGCTACCGGCTCGGAGATGAACGAACGTTCGGTTATTTCGCGTGTGTCGATCCGTGAGAAACTGAATTTCGCCAGTCCGCTGATCTTCCCGAAATTCTCTGTCCTGGACCCGGAAGTAACCTATTCATTGCCTGCCCGTCAGGTGGCGAACGGGGTTGTCGACTCCTTTATTCATGTCGTAGAGCAATATCTGACCTACCCGGTCAATGCGAAAGTGCAGGATGCTTTTTCGGAAGGCCTGATGCGTGTCATCCACGAAGAAGGATTGAAAGTGCTGGATCAGCCGAACGATTACGATATCCGTGCCAATCTGATGTGGGCGGCAACCAATGCGCTGAATGTCTGGATCGGCCAGGGAGTTCCGCAAGACTGGTCGTCGCATCGTATGGGCTATTCGCTGACAGCACTGTTCGGTCTGGATCACGCACAGACACTTGCCATCCTTTTGCCGGGCGTCATGACTTATATGTTTAAAGAGAAACAGGTGAAACTGGCTCGTATGGGTGAAGTCGTATTCGGTATTACCGAAGGTTCGGAAGAGGAACGTGCGCATAAAACCATTGCAGCCTGTGAAGATTTCTTCCGCCGAATGGGATTGAAAACACGCCTCGGCGAGTGCGGCATCACGGAGAAAGATCTGGATGCACTGGCTGCCCCTGTCGACAAGCAGGGATGGAAATTGGGCGAACATCATAACATCGACAGCAAGGTGGCTCGCGAGATTATGACGCTGCGCTTGTAATCACTCTCCCGTGCTTATGGGAAAAAAGTTATACACATAAATGGGTTATGGAGAATAATTTGAAAGGTAAACATATCATATTAGGTATAACCGGGAGTATTGCGGCTTATAAAGCAGCTTATATCATCCGTTCGCTGGTCAAGAAAGGGGCAGAGGTCCAGGTTGTCATTACGCCTGCCGGGAAAGAATTTATTACGCCGCTTACTTTATCGACTTTGAGCAGCCATCCGGTGATCAGCGAGTTTTTCTCGAACCGCGACGGGACGTGGAACAGCCATGTCGATCTCGGTCTTTGGGCGGATGTCATGCTGATCGCTCCGGCTACGGCTTCGACGATCGGGAAGATGGCAAACGGCATTGCCGACAATATGCTGATCACCACTTACCTGTCTTGTAAGGCGCCTGTATTCGTTGCCCCGGCAATGGATCTGGATATGTTCGCACATCCTTCCACACAGCAGAACCTGGATCGTCTCCGTTCATTCGGAAACCGCATCATTGAGCCTGCCGAAGGAGAGCTTGCCAGTCACCTGGTTGGCAAGGGACGTATGGAGGAACCGGATAAGATAGTGGCAGCTCTGGAGGATTTCTTTGCTTCCCAAACACAACTCGAAAAAAAAAAGATTGTAATAACTGCCGGTCCGACATATGAAAAGATAGATCCTGTACGTTTTATAGGTAACTATTCTTCCGGAAAGATGGGATTTGCACTGGCGGAAGCCTGTGCGCAGCAGGGAGCGGAGGTAACGTTGATAGCGGGTCCGGTTTCCTTGAAAACGGTTCATCCGAACATCAAAAGGGTCGATGTCGAGTCTGCCGAAGAGATGTATCAGGTTGCTATGGCGGCTTTCCCGGAGGCGGATGCAGGTATCCTTTGTGCCGCTGTCGCGGATTATCGTCCGGATGTGCAGGCTGCCGAAAAGATCAAGCGGGAGACGAAAGGAGAGATGACGCTTCGCCTGGTCCCGAACAAGGACATTGCTGCCTCGCTGGGAGCCATCAAGCGGGAAGGGCAGGTGTTGGTCGGGTTCGCGCTCGAAACGAATGATGAAGCCGCTCATGCCGAAGGTAAGCTGAAGCGGAAAAATCTCGATTTCATCGTGCTTAACTCGTTGAGAGATGCAGGTGCCGGTTTCCGTTGCGATACGAACAAGATCACCATCATCGACAAGGAAGGAGAGTCAGCAGCTTATCCTCTGAAGAGCAAACAGGGAGTGGCTGTCGATATCGTAAACAAATTGGCAACGTTATTAAAATGAAAATGATTAAGAGATTGTTATGTATATGCTTGCTGGGCGCAGTCCCTTTCTGGGGCGAGGCGCAGGAGTTGAATGCCCGTATCACGATCAACAGCGATAAGATACAGAGTACCAACAAACAGGTCTTTACAACCCTGCAAACTGCGCTGAACGAGTTTGTCAATAACAAGAAATGGACGGACGCTACTTTCGCGGTGAACGAACGGATCGACTGTACCATGACTCTTATCATCAATGAAGTCGTGTCGGACAATAGTTTTAAGGGCGAGATTCAGGTACAGGCCCGCCGCCCGGTCTATAATTCCAGCTATACGACTACGATACTGAACTACCGCGATACGGAGCTTTCTTTCGATTATACCGAATTCGAGCCGTTGGAATATACGGAAAATACGTTGAGCAGCAACTTAATTGCTACCGTTGTATATTATATTTACACGATCCTCGGACTCGATTTCGACAGTTTCTCCCCGAAAGGCGGCGGTGCTTTCCTGCAGCAGGCACAGCAGATCGTCAGCCTGGCGCAGTCACAGCCTTCGTGGACCGGCTGGAAAGCCTTCGAGAACGACCGCAATCGTCATGCTCTGGCAACGGCGCTGAGCGATAATACTTCCGATCTTTTCCGTGATATGTGGTACAATTATCATCGTAAAGGTCTCGATGAAATGGCGGCAAATCCGGATCGCGGACGTACGACCATCATCGGTCTGCTTCCTGTCCTGGAACAGATTAAGAGTGCCCGTCCGACCTCTCCATTGCTCCAGATGTTTGCTGATGCGAAACTGGATGAAGTAGTCCTGATCTATTCGAAGGCAACGACACAGGAGAAGCAGGAGGGTTATAAAATGTTGTCCAACCTCTATCCGGCTCTTACGACACGTATGGAATCGCTTAAAAAGTAATCTGAAACAACTATGCTGAAATCTTTATTTATACGGAACTTTGTTCTGATAGATAGCCTGGATATTAAGTTTGACAAAGGCTTTTCGGTAATAACCGGTGAGACGGGAGCCGGAAAGTCCATCATATTAGGCGCCCTGTCGCTGGTGCTCGGACAGCGCGCAGATGCAAAGTGCATTAAGAACGATTCGGAAAAATGCGTGATAGAGGCTGTTTTTGACGTGTCCCGGTATAAGCTGGAAGAATTCTTCCAGTCCAACGATCTGGAATACGACGCAGAGGTTTGCATCCTTCGCCGGGAACTGTTTGCTTCGGGTAAATCCCGGGCTTTTGTAAATGATTCTCCCGTTTCGCTCACGGTGATAAAGGAATTGGGAAGCCGCCTGATCGATATCCATTCGCAACACCAGAATCTTCTGTTGGGGGATAACCGTTTCCAGCTGAAAGTGATCGATGTAATGGCTGAAAATGATATATTGCTGATCCTTTACCGCAAGGAATACACCCGTTACCTGTCTTTGAAAAGGGAGTTGAAAGAATTGACTGAGAAAGCAGCCCAAACCAAGCAGGAAGAAGATTATGTCCGTTTTCAGTTGGAACAGCTGACGGAAGCCAATCTTATTGCCGGCGAACAGGAAGAACTCGAACAGGAACTGGAAACTCTTTCCCATGCGGAAGAGATAAAAGGTTCTCTCTATAAGATCACGCAATTGCTGAACGGAGAAGAACAGGGGGCTGTCCAACTGATCAAAGAAGCCCTTTCCACCGCAGACAGCCTGGAACGCTACTATCCGAAAGCAAAGGAAATCGCGGAACGACTGCGCTCTGCTTATATCGACATGAACGACCTGGCATCTGAAACGGAGGTGCAAAAGGAAGACATCGAGTTTAACCCGGAACGCCTGGATTGGGTGAATGATCGCCTCAATACGCTTTATACCTTAGAACAGAAACACCGTGTCTTGACCGTCGAGGAACTGATCGAGCAACAGGATAAATATGAGGAACAACTGAAGGAGATCGATTCGTTTGACGATCAGATCGAATCGTTGAAGAAGCAATTGGAGGTCTCTCATCAGGAGTTGCTTCAGCAAGCCGCCGTGTTGAGCGAACAGCGTAAGATAGCATCGAGGGCAATCGCTTCGCAACTGGTGGAGATGATCGTTCTGTTAGGAATGCCGAATACGCGTTTTGCCATCGATTTTGTTGCCCGGCCGGAGCCGGAAAGCGATGGAATGGACGAAATCCGGTTTATGTTCTCCGCCAATAAGAGTGCGGAACTGCAACCGGTGGCGCAGACGGCTTCCGGTGGTGAAATATCGCGCCTGATGTTATGTATCAAGGCTATGATTGCCGGATTTACAGCTCTGCCTGCTATTATCTTTGATGAAGTCGACACGGGAGTTTCCGGCGATATTGCCGATAAAATGGGTGATATCATGCAGGAATTAGGAACAAAGATGCAGGTATTCGCCATTACCCATCTTCCCCAGATCGCAGCAAAAGGAAAAGAACATTATTTTGTTTATAAGGAAGATACGGAGGACCGGACAGTAACCCGTATCAAGAAATTGAATAAGGAAGAACGTGTGAAGGAGATTGCGCGCATGCTGAGTGGCGCTTCGTTGACCGGTGCTTCCATTGCCAATGCGAAAGAATTATTGAAAGCGAAGAATTAAACCTTTCCATCGATGGATGGTCATAATAGCAAGATGATATAATTGCTAACTAAAAAGTAGAGTGACATGAAGAGATTGAGTATTATATTAATGGTAGTCCTTTTCTGCAGCTTGCAGGGACACGCACAATTCTGGATCAGCTTCGGATGGAACGAACCGCATTGCCAGAATTGCCTTTGGATGGAACAGGCAATCCGTATGACAAGCCGCCAGGCAGCCGAGTATCACAAGATCATCCATAAATACGGAGAGAAGATAGAACGTGAGGCACGCCGGAATTACCGCTATTGGGACCAGTCTGCCCAGAAGATATACAAGTTAAGGATGGAACGCGACCGGAAATTGCAGCGTATCCTTTCGCCTTCGCAGTTCCGGTTGTATGTCCGTTTCGTTCGCGAAACACCGACGCGTATCCATGACTGGCGCGGCTGGTATGATAATCCGCATTATCCGAATTACCGCCCGTCGAATATCTGTCATCGGTATGAAGATCATTACTGGCATGGCCAGTGGGAATATACGAACAACCGATGGACTAATCACTTTGACGATGGCAAATGGTATCCCGGCAAGTATGACCGCCCGGGGCATAACCATTCAAAACCGGCACCTAATAATGTCCGTCCGCCTCACAATAACAATCGCCCCAATCATGACGGGGGCCGTCCTCATTTCGATGACCATAAAAATAAACAGAACAAGGACAAGCGCGATAACGGCAAATACGACAAGAAGCGCCCGGACCGTGATAAAGACAAACATTACGACAAGAATAAAAAGGATAATAAAGATAATAAACGCTCGGACAAGGATCGTACAAACAGTCGTCAACGTACGAACACTCGAAAGAGCATGGAGAAAAGTGTTTGATAAATGGGTTTTAGAGTGAACAGACGCACCCTGCTTTTTATAGCCGGGTGCATTTGGATAATAGCAGGCGTCAATATCTTACGGATCGGCATCGTCACTTGGCTGAATGATGCCCATTACTGGTTATTCAAGATGGGAGAGGCGACTGTTGTTTTCCTGCTCTTCTTCCAATTTGTATTCCGCCGCCTGTTTGTCAAGCATTCGGAACGTATTTCACAAAAAGGAGAAAAGAATTGTCCTTTCTCCTTTTTTGATGTCAAAGGCTGGATCGTAATGATCTTTATGATTACTTTCGGAGTCACCATCCGTCACTTCCATCTGCTTCCCAACTCGTTTATTTCCGTTTTCTATACCGGTCTTTCGTCTGCATTGATTATTACCGGTCTGCTGTTTCTGCGGCGGGCTTATTTATTTCCCCACCAAAAGCTGGAGGGCGATAGCTAAGATAAAGTAGCTGATATAGCACAATACGGATACGCCGATGGAAACGAGAAGCTGCATAGACATTCGTTTTTCCTGCCGCATATAATCATAATTGAAGGTTGCCCCGAAGACTCCGAATACAGCTCCGATTACTCCTCCTAAAAAGATAAGCAGGACGGGAAGTCCTCCGATGATATATTCTGCAGTTGTCAGTCTCTCCTCCAAGGCGATTTTCTGTCCTCTGAATATGGCTACATGCACGAAGTCAATCCCATATTGTAGCATCATTTCTTCCTGTTCACCGGCAGTGTTGGTTACGTAATATTTCGGTTTGAACGTTCCCTGCCGTTTAATTTCTCTTCCATCCTGGTACAGACGCATCTTAAAAGGGCCATATACTAATTTAAGTTCTCCCTGTACACCCTCAATGGTAAATGCCTTTTCTTTTGCCATGTTCTCTCAATTTAGATTAATGTAAAGTTTGTTTGTTCTTGAATGCGCCGTAAAGGTATGTAATAAAAGCATAAATCTTTGTATCTTTGCCCGACGAAAAGAAAAGACATAGAATAATGAAGGAAAACGAAATGGTGTTCGGCATCCGTGCCGTGATCGAGGCTATCCAGGCCGATAAAGAGATTGATAAAATATTGGTGAAACGCGAATTGCAGGGTGACCTGTCCCGTGAACTTTTCGACGTGTTGAAAGGACGCGACATACCCGTGCAGCGTGTGCCGGCTGAACGTCTGGATCGTCTGACACGCAAGAACCACCAGGGAGTGATCGCATTCATCCCGGCTGTTACCTATCAGCGTCTGGAAGATATTATTCCGTTTGTGTATGAACAAGGGAAGAATCCTTTTATCGTGTTGCTGGACGGCATTACCGATGTCCGCAATTTCGGAGCGATCGCCCGTACCTGCGAGTGTGCCGGTGTGGACGCCATTGTGATTCCCCAGAAAGGAAGCGTTACGGTGAATGCCGATGCGATCAAGACGTCGGCCGGTGCGCTTCACGTTTTGCCCGTCTGCAAAGAGAAGAGTATTTCGCAGGCAATCCGTTTCCTGCAGGAATCCGGAGTGAAAGTCTATGCCGCCAGTGAAAAGGCTTACGAGAATTATACCGCTATTAAATATGAAGGTCCTGTTGCCATTGTGATGGGGGCTGAAGATACGGGCGTTTCCATGGATAACCTCCGCATCTGCGACAGCATGGTGAAGATACCGCAGTTCGGCACGATCGGTTCGTTGAACGTCTCGGTGGCCTCTTCCATCCTGATTTATGAAGTGGTCCGCCAGCGGATGAATGAACAAGCACAATAACATCACTAAAATAAAGAGACAATGAAGAAAGTAATCGCAACAAAAAACGCGCCTGCCGCTATCGGCCCGTACAGCCAGGCTGTACAAGTAGGAAATATGCTTTTTGCTTCCGGCCAGTTAGGCATGAACCCGGCAACAGGCAACTTCGTTGAAGGCGGAGTAAAAGAACAGACTGCACAAGCATTCAAGAATGTCCATGCAATCCTGGCAGAAGCCGGACTCAGCATCAACGATGTTGTGAAGACGACTGTTTTCCTGGCCGACATGGGTGACTTTGCTGCCATGAATGAAGTTTATGCTTCCCAGTTCGAAGGGACATTCCCTGCCCGTTCGGCTGTAGCTGTCAAGACGTTGCCGAAGAATGGCCTGGTCGAGATCGAAGTCATTGCCGTAAAAGCATAAAAATAGGACACTAAAGTTTCACCTGTTTCCTTAGGGTGAAACTTTAGTTTCTCCGGCATGAAACAAAAGTTTCTCCCAGAGGGAACAAAAGTTTCTTCGGCGTGAAACTTTTCTTTCACTTAAGCATATCTGGTGAATTTATACTGTTTACGCAGTTCCGCCTGCTCTTCCTTGCTCAAGGAAGTAAAATACTTTCTCCATCCCGGACAATAGTCGATGTGCCAACGCCAGAATCTTCCGATTAATGATTTTGGGGCTTTGTCATACTTGGCCCGTAGCGGGCACTTGGTGCATACATGTTTCATGAGAATTAAAATTTAAAAGTGTTACGCTTTTCTTATCATGGCCGAAAGCTCCCCGAAGCGTCGTTGCATCGGTGTTCCGGTTACCAATTCTTTATGAGGGAAGTTCTTGTCGAACGCAGTGGCTGCGGTTTCATCAATCTCATAGATCGTATCTTCAAAATAACGTCCTTTGGCATCAGCCAGTGCGTTATCATATAATTCGCAAACGTGGAGTGCGGTCATATACATATTATCGGCAGTCCGTATGCCTAAGGTTTCGGCCGGTATAAATCCTTGCTGCAGGTAATAGTCCGGGTCTCCGCACAACAAGATGGCACGGAATCCCATTTTACGGGCGGTGTCTTTGGTCTGTTCTATCAGCTTGCCGCCAATGCCTTTGCGCTGGTATTCGGGAAGGACGGAGATCGGACCTAAGCTTAGCACTTCATAGTCGTTGCCATTATCCGCTTTGATGACAGCTTTGAGGCAGACAGCGTTTCCGACGATTCTGCCGTCACACTCTGCAATGATGTCAAGCTCGGGTACGAAGCTCGGGCAGTCGCGCATGATGTGTAGTAAGTAATGCTCATAACAGCCCGGGGAATAGTGGTTCCAAAAGGCTTCCCGTGTTACATATTCCGTTTCGGAATAATCCGAAGGTTGCTCAAGTCTAAGTGTTATATTCATATTGGTTATATAAGATTTCATTTACCAAATAATTTCCCGACCAAGTCTTTCTTCCCGATCTTTTGCAACGCCTGCGTGATCTGGCGGCGAAACTCCGGCTTATACCAGAAGAAGAACTGCCGTTGTGCCAGCTTCTGCTCTTTGGTATGGGCGGTATACACTTTTTCGAGCGTATAGGGATGATAGCCCGTGTAATACATCTCGGTTGCCAGCGTCATAGGCGTAGGCGTGAAGTCCTGTACCTGTTCCAACTGAAAATGCAGTTTCTTGGTCTGGATAGCCAAGTTTGCCATGTCCGCCTCCGTACAACCGGGATGGCTGGAGATGAAATAGGGAATCAGCTGCTGGTTCAGGCCGTGTTGCTTGTTTACACGGTCAAATATCTTTTTGAATTGTCCGAAAAGCTCGAAAGAGGGCTTGCGCATCATCTTCAATACATTATCTTCGGTGTGTTCGGGCGCCACTTTGAGACGGCCGGATACATGGCGGGCGATTAGCTCTTCCGTATAGCTCTGGGCCGTCTTATTCAGATTCTCATCTGCATAGCGGTGCAGGAGCAGGTCGTAACGGACACCGCTTCCGATAAAAGAACGCTTGATTCCCGGCAGGCTGTCCACCTCTTTATAGATATCCAGCAACGGTGAATGGTCTGCATTCAGGTTTTTGCAGACGACGGGAGAGATGCAGGACGGTTTCTTGCACTGGGCACAGATGTCCGGATTTTTCCCTTTCATCCGGTACATATTGGCGGAAGGACCTCCGAGATCACTCAAGTAGCCTTTGAAGTCGGGCATTTGGGTAATCTCTTTCACCTCTTTCAGAATAGATTCCTTGCTGCGGGATGCAATAAACTTTCCCTGATGCGCCGAGATCGTGCAGAATGCACAGCCGCCGAAGCATCCCCGGTGGATATTTACCGAGAATTTGATCATCTCGAAAGCCGGTATCGTCTTCCCTTTATACTTGGGATGGGGCAGGCGCGTGTAGGGCAGATCGAATGAAGCGTCGATCTCTTTTTCCGTCATCGGCGGGAAGGGAGGATTTACGACTATGGTCTGTTTTCCCGCTTTTTGCAAGATACGCGAGGCATGCTGCTTGTTGGATTCTTCTTCTATATGCTTGAAGTTCTTTGCCTGTTTCAGCTTGTCGCGCAGACATTCTTCGTGCGAAAAGAGATTGATGTCGTCCGGAAGCGGCTCTACCGTATCAGTCAGATAAGCTGTCTGGCGAATGTCTTTGAGCTCATGGAAAGGAGTTCCCGCCTGCAGCCGGGTGACCAGTTCTTTGAGGGGAAGCTCTCCCATACCATAAATCAGCAAGTCGGCCGGGCTGTCCTTCAGAATACCCGGAAGCAATTTGTCCTGCCAGTAATCGTAATGCGTCACACGGCGCAAGGAGGCTTCGATACCTCCTAATACGACAGGAACATCCGGGTAAATCTCTTTCAATATCTTGGTGTAGACAATGCTGGGATAGTCCGGGCGCATACCTGCCCGGCGATCCGGCGTGTAAGCATCGTCGCTGCGCAGTCGTTTGTTGGCCGTATAGTGATTAATCATCGAATCCATCGCTCCGGCCGAGACGCCGAAGAAGAGGCGGGGAGCTCCCAACTTCTTAAAATCACGATAATCTCCGCGCCAGTCCGGTTGTGGCACAATGGCAACGCGCAGTCCCATCGACTCGAGCGTCCGTCCGACAACAGCCGCCCCGAACGAAGGATGGTCCACATACGCATCCCCGCTGAAAAGCACCACATCTATATAATCCCATCCGCGAGCTTCAACTTCTTTCTTGGTAGTCGGTAACCAAGCCTCCGGTCTGAATGTCTTCATGCATGCAAAGATACAAATTATATTTTGCCTGTTATAATGCTTATTGCATTATAACTTTTGCTTATGGGAGATAGGAATTAATGATTGGCAAGGGATTTTTAAACTGTTTATCTTTGCAAAGGAAATAAGAATTAAGGTTTCCAGGCGAACTTTATGGAGCCGGAAGTGTTACATAAGAAGATATATATTTAAAAACAATACAATATGAAAACATTAACAGACGAAAAGCTCACGATCGTAGGTGCAGCGGGTATGATTGGTTCAAACATGGCACAGACTGCCATTATGATGGGACTTACTTCTAATATTTGCTTGTATGACCCGTATGCTCCGGGTTTGGAAGGAGTGGCGGAAGAATTATTCCATTGTGGTTTTGAAGGCGTGAATATTACGTTCACTTCCGATATCAAAGAAGCGCTGACCGGTGCCAAGTATATCGTTAATTCAGGTGGTGCAGCCCGTAAAGCCGGTATGACCCGTGAAGATTTGCTGAAAGGCAATGCTGCTATCGCAGAAGAGTTCGGAAAGAACGTAAAGGCTTACTGTCCGGATGTTAAACATATTGTCGTGATATTCAACCCGGCTGATATTACCGGTCTGATCACTTTATTGTATGCAGGTTTGAAACCGTCGCAGGTAACGACATTGGCCGCTTTGGATTCGACCCGCCTGCGTAGCGAACTGGCAAAACATTTCGGCGTATCTATGGATGTAGTCGAAAACTGCCGCACATACGGAGGTCATGGCGAACAGATGGCAGTTTACGCTTCTACCGCAAAAGTAAATGGCAAACCGTTGACAGATATGATTGGGACTGATAAGTTGACAAAGGAACAGTGGGCTGAAATCCAGACGAAGGTGACAAAAGGCGGTGCCAACATCATTGCTTTGCGTGGCCGTTCTTCTTTCCAGAGCCCGTCTTATGTTTCTATCGAAATGATTGCCGCCGCTATGGGAGGCAAACCGTTCCGCTGGCCGGCAGGCGCTTACGTATCGAACGGCAAGTTCGACCATATCATGATGGCTTGGGAAACTTCCATTACGAAAGACGGTGTAGCCCTGAAGGATGTGAAAGGAACTCCGGAAGAAGAGGCTGCTTTGGAAAAGAGCTACGAACACCTTTGCGCTTTGCGTGACGAGGTGATCGCAATGGGCGTGTTGCCTCCGATTTCCGAATGGCATGCGTTGAATCCGAATATTAAATAAGAAGGTTGTAATTAGGTAAAAAGATTTAGGTTATTAAAAAAGGTACATCCGGAGGGGCTTTCCCTTTAGATGTACCTTTTTGGTTTATAGATGTCTTTCCGGATAAAGAGCGTCTTTATAATGTTTGTTTACGTGTAGCGCTGATCATATAAAGGCGCTCGTTGTCTTCAGCCGTATTCACGGTGAAGAAAGGGGACAACATGCCGGCCAGTTCTTCCACCGGAGGCAATCCTTCAGAGAGCTTTCCGGCGTGCTTGTTATGATGACCGTTGATCTTGTCACGGCTTTCACTGTGGCAGATCACCAGTTCGCCCCTTGCCGTAAGCAGTCCGGCAAGGTGGGAGATTAGCTTTTCCGGTTCCGGAAAATGAGGAAAGACACTGTAGGCAATGATATAGTCGAACGACTCTCCCTGCAGATCCAGCACGTCCGCACAACGGAAATCGACAACCGGCGTCGCATACTTGCTTCGTGCCCTCTCAATCATGCCCGGAGATATGTCGACTCCGACAATCCGTTGCGGAGAATAAGGCAGGAGATAACTTTCCAATACTCCCGTGCCGCATCCCACATCCAGGATACGAAGTCCTTTCCTGAGTCCGGTGTTTTGCAGGATATGGTTCAGCTTCTCCGGATCATGCGTGCACAGTTCGTCCCAGCGGTCGGCCAGGGTATCGAAGAATTCCGCTATTTTATTCATGGCAATTGTCCCTCCCAGACAAAACAATCCGGGAACAATCCTTTCAATCCGGTTGCTTCCCTGAACAGCCCGAAGACGGATGAACCGGAACCGGACATCGAGGCATAGAGCGCACCTTCTCTGTAGAGCGTCTCTTTTATTTCCCCAATCACCGGATATTTCGGGAAAACGCTCTTTTCAAAATCGTTTATCATCAGCTCTTTCCATTCCGTCACCGGTTTTTCGGCAATCTCTTTTAGCGAGACATGGGGCGCTTGCGGCGTCACGTTTGCATAGGCTTCGGGTGTGGAGACTGCTACATCCGGTTTCACCAGGCAAAGGTGGTAACCTTTTAACGACAGCTTCACCGGCTCGAATATGTTTCCCGTGCCGGAAGCAAATACCGGTGTATTGCGGATAAAGAACGGGCAGTCCGCTCCAATAGAGGATGCCAACTTTTCCAGTTCCTCCTGCGAAATATCCAGTTTGCAATAATCATTGAGCAGCTTCAGCATAAAAGCGGCATCGGCCGATCCTCCGCCCAGTCCGGCCCCGAAAGGGATTGCTTTCAACAGATGGACATTCAACTCGGGAATTTCAACTCGGCTTTTCAGCAGGTTCATCGCTTTTACCACCAGGTTCTTTTCTACCGGTGCATCGACGGGAATCCCGGTCTGTGTAAAGGAAAAACTGTCGGCTCCGACTATTTCCAGCGCGTCTTTCACCGGAATCGGGTAGAAAATAGTTTCGATATTGTGATAGCCGTCCGGGCGCTTGCTTACGACATTCAGTCCCAGATTTATTTTGGCATTGGGAAAACAGATCATAACGGATTCTTTTTAATATGATCGGCAAATGTAAGTAATTCTAAAAACTTTTTGCAACAAAATATCGATTTATAGAGGTGATTTATCCTGACGTTGGAGCTTTCGCACTGTGCGAATCGTTTGCCGAGACTTTTTGGAGCTTTCGCACAGTGCGAAACCTTCGCCGGAACTTTTTGGAGCTTTCGCACTGTGCGAATCGTTCACCGAGACTTTTTGAGGCTTTCGCACAGTGCGAAACTTTCGCCGGGAGTTTTTGGAACTTTCGCACAGTGCGAAACCTTCGCTGGGACTTTTTGAAGCTTTTTCCCGCATCTGAGTTGATTTTAAAAACAAAAGAGATGATTTTTAAATAGGCGGATATAGCCTTCCTCTACATTTGCGGCAGAAAAAAAACACAAAATTTTCAATCTTAATAACAATATTATGAATTACACGTACATGAAAGGTTGTGCCCTGTGCATGACATTGTGCCTGACTTCAGCAGCTCTGCCCGGCGTGGTGAAAGCAGAAAGTCCGGCTATCGTGAATGAAGTCCTGCAATCATCCGTAATAAAAGGGGTGGTGAAAGACTCGAATGGTGAACCTCTGTTAGGGGTTAATGTCCTTGTAAAAGGTACGACAATCGGTGCTGTTACCGATATAGACGGTAACTTCTCTTTTGAGGCTCCCTCTGGTTGTACATTAGTCGTTTCCTATATCGGTTTTAAATCTCAGGAGGTAAAAGTAAAAGGAAATGCACCTTTGACTATTATCCTGAAAGAAGATTCGGAAGCATTGGACGAAGTGGTCGTAGTCGGTTATGGCGTACAGAAAAGAAGTGACGTGACCGGAGCCTTGTCATCCGTAAAAGGAGAGGACCTGACGAAGTTGTCTATCTCCCGTACCGACCAGGCTTTGCAGGGACAAATGGCCGGTGTCATGGTACAGAACAGTGTGGCTGCACCGGGTGAATCTCCCAACATCATTATTCGTGGAGGAAACTCCCTGAAAGGAGAAAACGCGCCGTTGGTCGTTATCGACGGTGTCCTGGGCGGTGATCTCTCCCTGATCGATCCGAACGATATTGCTTCTATTGAAGTGCTGAAAGATGCTTCGTCAACCTCTATTTACGGTTCTCGCGGTGCGAACGGCGTGATCATGGTAACCACCAAACGCGGACAGTCAGGTAAACCGAACGTATCCTACAGCGGCTATGTTTCTCTGCAGGAGGTTTCGAAAAGGATGGATGTACTGAGTGGACCGGAAATGTATGATATGTTGAAAGAAATAGAGACGAACTACCCGTCTTCAGCATTTAAAATACCCGGCTGGATCGATCCGAATAATCTGAATAATGTAGACTGGCAGGACGAGGTTTTCCGTTCGGCTCCTATGACCGGTCATTCGCTTTCCGTAAGCGGCGGATCGGAGACGACTAAATATAGTTTGTCCGGCAACTATCTGATGCATCAGGGTATTATTAAGAATTCTGATTTTAACCGTGCCGGTGTCCGTGCGAATATTGAACAGAAATTAGGGAAGAAGGTGACAGTCGGCGCCTTGTTGAATGCATCCCGCTCTTCGTCTACGAGTGCAAGCATTAATCAGATGAACGGTTCCGACGGCGGTGGCGTTACGTTCTGCGCATTGGCCTTTAGCCCGTTAGTACCGATTTATGATGCGGATGGCAAATTCAGCGGTCCGATACAGGATGGAGCACAGATGAATAACCCGGTAGCCTTGATCAACGATCAGGTGATAGATAAGTTCCGGAATTATTTCCAGGGTACTGCTTTCCTGGAATGGGAAATTATCAATGGGTTGCGGTTTAAGACGGCCTGGACTTATACGTATAGTGACAAAAAACAACGCCAGTTTACTTCCGGTGAAAACCTGCTTGCCTATAAGGGACAGGGATATGCTTATATCAACGATCAGGAAACGACAAACTGGCTGGGTGAAAATACACTGACCTATTCCAAGACATTCAATAAAGACCATTCGTTGAATGTCGTTGCCGGTTTCACGGCTGAAGCCTCCGATTATTTTTATAATAACAACAGCGGAAAAGGTTTTGATATCGAATCGTTGGGTTACTGGAATATGGGACTGGCCGATAAGAGCCTGCTTACGGTTGCTTCCGGTGGTAACCATTCGGCTATCGCTTCCTGGCTGGGACGCGTAAACTATGCTTATAAAGGCAAATACCTGGCATCTGTCAGTTTCCGTGCCGACGGTTCTTCCAAGTTTGCGAAGAATAACAAATGGGGATATTTTCCTTCCGCTGCATTAGGATGGCGTGTCAGTGAAGAAGATTTCATGAAAGATATATCCTGGATTCAAAACCTGAAACTGCGTGGCAGCTATGGTGAAACCGGTAGCCAGGCAATTACGGCTTATCAGTCGTTGGCAAGTTTTAGTACGTCCAGTTACGTACTGAATGGAAGTTCGGCCGTAGCCCTTGTTCCGGGTCGTGTACCGAATCCGGACTTGAAGTGGGAAACGACAAAGCAGACCGATGTCGGTATCGATTTGAGCGTATTGGGTGGACGTATTTCGTTGGTGGCTGACTACTACTATAAAAAGACTGTCGACCTGCATTATGACAAGATACTTCCTTATTATACTGGTTATTCTACTCAGACACAAAATATCGGTAGTAAATCCAACAGAGGTTGGGAATTCTCTTTGAACACTCAGAACTTGGTTGGAGCATTGAAATGGTCTACCTCCCTGAATATAGCGCTGAACCGTGAAAAAGTATTGGAATTGGGAGACGATGAATATTTCTACACAAATGGTTCCGGAGGGGCGCTGGGGTCCAGCTTCAATGAAACAGGTATTGTGAAAGTAGGTGAGCCGTTGGGTAATTTCTATGGCTACGTGTTTGACGGTATCTATCAGAACCAGGCGGAAGTAGACGCTTTACCAAGTACATCGGCCGCAGTCGGTGCCGTTAAATTCAAGGATTTGGACGGCGACGGTGAAATTACGACGAACGACCGTAAAATCATCGGTAATGCAAATCCGAAATTCATTTTCGGTATAGGGAATGATTTCTCTTATAAGAATTTTGATTTGAGTTTCCTCTTCCAGGGTACTTACGGTAACGATATCGCGAACCTGATGAAGGTGAATTTCGGTACTGCCCCAAGTACAAACAGCGTGCCGAATGTATTCCGTTATGTTTATGAAAATGCCTGGAGAGGCGAAGGGACTTCCAATACACAGCAGGCTTTGAATCAGGGAGCAGGTCCGATGTCAGACCGTTTTATCGAAGACGGTTCCTATATCCGCTTGAAAAACCTGACATTCGGTTATACTTTGCCGAAATCGATTACCTCAAAAGTGGGTATCTCCAACCTGCGTTTTTATGTAAGTGGTCAGAACCTGTTCACAATAACCGGCTACAGCGGTTATGACCCGGAAGTAAGTTCACGTACGGGTAACTATAACCTGGGCTTTGATGGCGGTAGCTATCCTACTGTACGTTCTTATACATTCGGTTTGAATCTTACATTATAATAATAAGCAATAGAAGAATATGAAAACATATATCAATAAAATAGTTTTAGCAGGTTTATGCTCTCTGGTACTGAGTATGAGCAGCTGTGAATCATTCCTGAGGGAAGACCCGAAAGATTTCCTTTCGCCCGATAATTTGCCGAATACGGAATCCGAGTGCAATATGCTGTTATTGGGCACGATCGCTTACTGGCAGAGTAATAATTTTGAACGCCATATCAACTTCATTGCCGAAGCGACGACAGATGCCGTAGTCAGTGCCACCCAGAATAATATTCCGCGTGACGAAATGAACTCTCTGACCTGGCAGAACGACAATGAAAGTCTTTATAAGCCCTGGCAACAGTTTTATGCCTGCATTAATGCTGCTAACATCATGATTCAGAAAATACCGAATGCGGCGAAAGTGACAGAAGGCGTACAGAATCAATATATTGCGGCAGCCCGTTATATGCGTGCGATGTCTTATTTCTATTTGGTGCGTATTTTCAACGATGTGATCTACCTGGATAATCCGGTTGAGGATTTCAGCTCTTCTACAAATCTGCCTAAGACGCCTGCACTGGAAATTTATAACCATATCATTGAAGATCTTGAATTTGCAGAAAACAATCTGCCTCAGAAATGGAACGAAGGGACGGAACGCCCGACTGTTGCCGCCGCAAAGTCTTTATTGGCATGGGTCTATATAACGATGGCCGGAGAGCAGGTCAAGGATCAGACGATGTGGGCAAAAGCTGCTGCAAAGGCAAAAGAGGTGATCAGCAACGAGACGGCTTATGGGATCGAACTGCTGTCAGACTATGAAGACCTTTGGAAAGTCAGCAATCGCTTTAACAAAGAAACGATCTTTGCTCTGAACTTCGCCGAAGGTTTAGGTGACAACCAATGCGGTGCCGAATGGCGTCCTACCAATATCGGTAAGGAATCAGGCTGGGGCTTTTTCTATTCCTTGCCTTCGTTTACAGATAAGTTTGACGACAAGGATAAACGTAAAGCCGCCACTTTCCTGACAGAAATAGTCAGCACGGTCGATAAGAAGACATATACGCTGGATGATTTCGGAAGTTCGTATCCTCATGGGAAAAAATGGTGCGATGCGGGCCGCGAAGATTTTTCTCAGCGCAATAAACGTACTGATATGTATATTCCTATTATCCGTTACGCGGATGTTCTGCTGATCTTCGCTGAAGCTGAAAATGAGGTCAACGGTCCGACGGCCGACGCTTATGCCGCAGTCAACCGCTTACGCGCACGTGCCGGTCTGGATGACTTGTCAGGTTTGTCGAAAGACGCTTTCCGCCAGGCTATCCGGAATGAATGGACGCTTGAAACGGCACACGAACGTATTTATCGTTTCAACCTGGTCCGTTGGGGTACCTATCTGACTGTTATGAAGGAGTATTTCCAGGCTAACTTCCCGGAAAAGGTGAAAAATGTGACAGAAGAAAGACTGTATTTCCCTTGTCCGAATCATGATGCCATGATTAATCCGAATTTGTAATAATAGAATGAAGTACTTATTTGTTTCATGCTTACTCTGGTTGTTCGTCTTGTCGGCAGTGGCTAAAGTGCCGTCGATGAATAAGATCCGGCTGACGGACAACTGGGAGTTTTTGAAAGGTGACTTAGGAGGCATCTGGGAGGCTGTACGCCCTGCAGCCCCCGGTAGCCCGGAGACAGTCCCCTTTTGGCAACCGGTTACGTTACCTCATTGTTTTAATGCAGAGGATGCCGTTGATCCGGACGTGAACTATTACGAAGGTCCCGGATGGTATAAAACGCTGCTGACGATAGATAATCCTTATCCGGACGGTCGCATTGTGTTGGATTTCGACGGTACCGGACAGAAGACGGATGTTTATGTCTATACGACTCATGTGGGTAGTCATGTGGGAGGATATGATAGCTGGAATGTCGACATAACGGAAGCTGTAAAGGAATTTCTTGCCGACAGTAAGGAGGCGAAGCGTTTCGGAGGTAAAGTTCCCTTATCGATTCGTTGCGACAACTCCCGTGATCTGGAGATGATCCCTTCTGATTTGGCAGACTTCAATGTCTATGGCGGCTTGTATCGTTACCTGAACCTGGTTTACCTGCCTAAAGTTTCTTTTGAGAAGATCCGCCTGGAACCTTCCCTTTCCTCCAATTTGAAAGAAGGGACTTTGAAGGTTAAAACCTCTTTTTACAATCCGGAAGACGTAAAGAAAGCGGATGTCACTGTTTCTGTTTATGATATGGACCGGAAGCCTGTCTTTACGAAGACCGTAGAAGGCGTGTTACCTTTAGGAGACCAGTTCCTTGCAGAGGTGAATATCAAGAATCCGGTTTTGTGGAATGTGGATGCACCGGCGCTTTATACATGTGAACTGACCGTTAAAACGGCGGATCAGACTTTTACGGCAGAGGAACGTTTCGGTTTCCGTCAGGCGGAGTTTAAGGATAAAGGGCCGTTTTTCCTGAACGGGAAACGCCTGTTGTTGCGCGGAACTCATCGTCACGAAGATCATGCCGGCGTAGCGCAGGCCATGACGGAGGAGATGATGCGTACCGAAATGCAACTGATGAAAGACATGGGTGTGAACTTTATCCGCTTGGGACATTATCAGCAGTCTGAAATCATTCTGGATCTGTGTGATGAACTGGGTATTCTGGTCTGGGAAGAAATTCCCTGGTGCCGCGGTGGCCTCGGCGGAGAAAACTACAAGGCGCAGGCGCGTCGGATGCTTGCCAATATGATCGGGCAACACCATAATCATCCGGCTGTCATCATCTGGGGATTGGGAAATGAAAACGACTGGCCTAACGATTTCACTACATTCGATAAGAGTGCGATCCGTGCCTTTATGAAGGAGTTGCACGACATGGCCCACCGTCTGGATGATACCCGCATGACGGCGATCCGGCGTTGCGAGTTTTGCAGTGACATTGTGGACGTCTATTCGCCCTCTATCTGGGCCGGTTGGTATCGTGGTGTCTTTACTGATTATAAGTCTATATCCGAACAGGAGATGCAGAAAGTAAAACATTTCCTGCACGTGGAATGGGGAGGTGACAGTCATGCCCGCCGCCATTCGGAAGATGCTTTCTATAATCTGAAAAATATCGAAGGAGGAAAAGGGGGCGATGAGCGTGCCGGCGATGCTTCCCTGTATGGCGGCATTCCCCGTGCTTCACGCGATGGCGACTGGTCGGAAAGTTATATCGTCCGCCTGATAGACTGGCACCTGAAAGAGCAGGAAACAATGCCTTGGCTGACAGGGACGGCTTATTGGCCTTTCAAAGATTTCTCGACTCCCGTACGTCCGGAAAATCCGGTTCCTTATGTCAACCAGAAAGGTGTGATCGAACGCGATTTTACACCGAAGGAAAGCTACTACGTGTTCCAGTCTTACTGGGCGGAGAAGCCGATGATTCATATCTACGGTCATACCTGGCCGGTTCGTTGGGGAGGTAAAGACGACCGGAAAGAAATCCTGGTATATTCAAATTGCGATGAAGTGGAGCTTTTTGTCAATAACGTAAGCCAGGGTGTGAAGAAACGTAACAGCCAGGATTATCCGGCTGCCGGTCTGCGTTGGAACTGTGTTTACCGGGAGGGCATGAACGAGATCCGTGCTGTCGGTATCAAAAAAAAAGACAAGGTGGAAATCTCCGATCTTATCCGGCAGGAATACCAGACTGCCAAGTGGGATAAAGAGGCTGCCTGCCAGGTAAGTCTGCTTTCGGAGGAAGGAGACACGGCGCTGGTACAAGTGCAGCTCGTTGACAGGAACGGTGTTCGTTGCCTCGATTCCAAAAAGCAGATAACATTTGAAATCGCTGGTGACGGCCGGTTAATCTGTAACTTGGGAACCTCTACCGGAAGCCGTAAGGTACAGGCTTACAATGGCCGTGCTCTGATCCGCGTAAAGCGGAATGCAGGAAAAAGTATGGTTGCTGTAAAAGTGGAAGGTATTCCGACTGCCTTTTTGGAATTGTAGTTCTTAAGTAGGTATCACATCTGTTTCTCTATTTGGAGTGACAGGTGTGATACTTCGTTATGGTTTTGGTAACTCATAACGATGATCCGTCCAAACCATAACGATAAGTATATATGTATCGATTATATCAAATTCGCTTCAGACGGCAGACACAACCTTATCCGATTTTACTATATTTGCAAAAAGAAATATTAAGCAAATGGATAATAAGAAACCTCTGAATCCACTCCAGAAAACGGTGGTTGGCGTTCAGTTCCTGTTTGTGGCGTTTGGTGCGACTGTGCTCGTCCCTTTGCTGGTTGGCCTTGATCCTTCTACCGCCCTTTTTACAGCCGGTATCGGCACGTTAATCTTTCATCTGGTGACGAAAGGTAAAGTTCCCATTTTCCTGGGAAGCAGTTTTGCTTTTGTAGCGCCTATCGTAAAGTCTACCGAATTGTACGGATTGCCGGGTACGATGTCCGGGCTGGTTGCCGTGGGGGCTGTCTACGGGCTGATGAGCTTGCTGGTGAAATGGCGGGGGATCGGTTTTATCAAGCATCTTTTCCCGCCGGTGGTGATCGGCCCTGTTATTATTCTGATCGGTCTATCGCTGGCCGGTTCCGGGGTGAATATGGCGAAGGAGAACTGGCCGTTGGCGCTGGTGGCTTTGTTGACAGCTATTCTGGCTTCGATGTTAGGAAGGGGGATGTTGAAGCTGATCCCTATTTTTTGCGGAATTATTGTCGGATATGTGACCGCAAGTATATTCGGACTAATCGATTTTAAGCCGGTGGCGGATGCTCCCTGGTTTGCATTTCCTCAGTTTGTTAGACCGGCCTTGTCATGGGAGGCTGTTATTTTTATGATACCGGTTACAATCGCCCCTGTGATCGAACATATAGGTGATGTGTATGCAATCAATGAAGTGGCCGGTAAAGATTTCGTAAGAGATCCGGGCCTTTATCGTACGATGTTGGGAGACGGATTGGCTTGCATCGCGGCCGGACTGATCGGTGGCCCTCCCGTAACGACCTATTCGGAAGTGACAGGCGCTATTTCGCTGACAAAGATCACAGATCCGGCAGTTATCCGTATTGCTGCAGTGAGTGGCATCGTCTTTTCTGTGTTCGGGAAGGTAAGCGCACTGCTTAAATCTATTCCGGCAGCCGTATTGGGAGGCATCATGCTGTTGTTGTTCGGCACGATTGCATCCGTGGGTATTAATAGCTTGATCCAGAACCGGACAAACCTGGGCGATACCCGCAACCTGATTATCGTTTCGCTGATCCTTACTTTCGGCATCGGCGGTGCAGCTATCGAGTTTGGCGGCTTCACAATGGCCGGTATCGGACTTTCTGCTCTCTTGGGGGTGGTCTTGAATCTGGTCTTACCGAAAAGCAATACAAAATAGTTGATTTCTCAATTCTCGATTTTCAATTTATTACTATACCTTTGTGCCGCTTTAGATGACAAGAAGCGGAATATGTTTAATCTGTATTGGTAAAAAGAGGTATAGTCTATGCAAAAGTCTGACTGCATCATTGGTGTAGAGCATGTCTCTAAGTTTTTTGGGGACAAGGCCGTATTGAATGATGTCAATTTGTCTGTCCGTAAGGGCGAGTTCGTAACTATTCTGGGGCCATCCGGTTGTGGGAAGACGACGCTGTTGCGTCTGATTGCCGGTTTCCAGACCGCTTCGGAGGGGGTGATCACCATTGCGGGAAAGGAAATCACGCAAACACCTCCTCATAAACGCCCGGTCAATACCGTATTCCAGAAGTACGCCCTTTTTCCTCACCTGAACGTCTTCAATAATATTGCTTTTGGCCTGAAGCTGAAGAAGCTGCCGGCCGCCGTTATTGAAAGGAAAGTGAAGCAAGCGTTGAAGATGGTGGGGATGACCGATTACGAAGACCGCGATGTCGATTCTCTTTCAGGTGGACAACAGCAGCGTGTCGCCATTGCCCGCGCCATCGTGAATGAGCCGGAGGTCCTTTTGCTCGACGAGCCGTTGGCAGCCCTCGACCTCAAGATGCGCAAGGATATGCAGATGGAGCTGAAAGAGATGCATAAATCCTTGGGAATTACCTTTATCTATGTCACCCACGACCAGGAAGAAGCGCTTACGCTGAGCGATACCATCGTCGTGATGAGCGAAGGAAAGATACAGCAGATCGGGACACCGATCGACATCTATAACGAACCGATCAACTCGTTTGTCGCCGACTTCATAGGCGAGAGCAACATCCTGAACGGGTTGATGATCAAAGATAAATCAGTCTCTTTTGCCGGACACGAGTTCGAGTGTGTGGATGAAGGTTTCGGCGAGCAGACGCCGGTGGATGTCGTGATCCGTCCGGAAGATATCTATATATTCGAGCCTTCGGAAGCGGCAATGCTTACCGGAACGGTCACTTCCTCTATCTTTAAAGGCGTCCACTACGAAATGATGGTGCAGACACCCGAAGGCTTTGAGTTCATGGTACAGGACTACCATTGCTTCGATGCCGGGCAGGAGGTCGGTTTGCTGGTGAAGCCGTTCGACATCCATGTGATGAAGAAGGAGCGTGTCTGCAACACGTTCGAAGGAAAGATGATCGATGCCACGCATGTGGAGTTCCTGGGTTGTACTTTCGAGTGCAGGGAAGTCTCAGGTATCGAGCCTGAAACTCCGGTCCGGGTGGAGATCGACTTCGGAGATGTCATCCTGGAAGATAATGAGGAAGACGGACGCCTGACCGGTGAAGTTAAGTTTATCCTCTACAAAGGCAACCATTATCACCTGACTGTGTTTACCGACTGGGATGAGGATATCTTTGTCGACACCAACGATGTCTGGGACGACGGCGACCGGGTCGGCATTACCATCGCACCCGAGAATATAAGGATTGTTCAATCTATTAATAAGGAAGGAAGTGATAATAAATAAGATCTCATCTTTTTTCATGCGGCGCAGGAACTGGACGATTCCCTATGCCCTGTTTCTGGCAATCTTTGTGGTGATGCCTTTATTGCTGATTGTGCTCTATGCTTTTACGGATGCCGACGGCGCCTTCACCTTTGCCAATTTCCGTAAGTTTATGATTCATCCTGAGGCGATCAATACGTTTGTGTATTCGATCGGGATTGCCATTATCACGACGCTGGCCTGTCTGGTTCTGGGGTATCCGGCGGCTTATATTCTGAGCCATGAGCGTTTCAATACCTCCCGTACGATGGTCGTGCTCTTTATCCTGCCGATGTGGGTGAATATCCTGATCCGTACGCTGGCCACCGTTGCGTTGTTCGACTTCCTGAACCTGCCGTTGGGAGAGGGGGCGTTGGTCTTCGGTATGGTCTATAACTTCCTTCCGTTCATGATTTATCCGATTTACAATACGTTGCAGAAGATGGACCGCAGCCTGATCGAGGCGGCGCAGGACTTGGGGGCAAACCCCTTCCAGGTCTTTATGAAGACGATCCTGCCGCTATCCATGCCCGGTGTGATGAGCGGGATCGTAATGGTCTTTATGCCGACCGTCTCGACCTTCGCCATTGCCGAGTTGTTGACGATGAATAATATCAAACTGTTCGGTACGACCGTGCAGGAGAATATCTATAACGGCATGTGGAACTATGGCGCGGCGCTTTCACTGATCATGCTGTTGCTGATCGGTGTTACGATCCTTTTTACTAACGAGGAGGACAGCGCGTCTAATGAAGGAGGAGGTGTGATATGATGACGAAGTTGACCGCGAAAGGATACCTTTGGCTCCTCTTGGTGCTGCTCTATTCCCCGATTCTGATTATCATGATTTTCTCGTTCACCGAAGCCAAGGTGCTGGGGAACTGGACGGGATTCTCAACCAAACTCTACAGTTCGCTGTTTACAGGAGGCGTGCAACGTTCGTTAGTGAGCGCCCTTTGGAATACGTTTGCGATTGCGATGATTGCAGCAACCGTTTCCACGTTGTTGGGCAGCATCGCGGCAATCGGAATCTTTAACCTGCGCTCACGGACGCGCCAGGTGATGAACTTCGCCAATGCCATCCCGATGATGAACGCCGATATCATTACGGGTGTTTCCCTCTTCCTGCTGTTTGTGAGCTTCGGCGTTTCGCAGGGATTTACGACGGTTGTGCTGGCGCATATCACGTTCTGTACACCATACGTGGTGCTGAGTGTGATGCCGCGCCTGAAGAAGATGAACCAGAATGTCTATGAGGCGGCGCTCGATCTGGGAGCCACGCCCTTCCAGGCATTACGCAAAGTGATACTGCCGGAGATACGTCCGGGAATGATCAGCGGGTTTATACTTGCTTTTACACTTTCGATCGACGATTTTGCCGTAACAATCTTTACGATCGGCAATGAAGGATTGGAAACTCTCTCGACCTTTATTTATGCGGATGCCCGTAAAGGCGGATTGACTCCGGAACTGCGTCCGTTGTCGACAATTATCTTTGTGACGGTACTCGTCCTTCTGATTGTGATTAATAAACGGGCGGAGAAGTCCGGAAGCTAATGGAGGGAAAACAAGAAATGAACAGATTACTGATAATAGCAACAGGACTGATCCTCTTTTTAGGCATCATGTCTTCATGTGGACGTTCGGAAGAGGAACGCAGCCGCATACTGAAAGTCTATAACTGGGCGGACTACATCGACGAAGATGTCCTGGCCGAGTTCCCCGCCTGGTATAAGGAGCAGACCGGCGAGGACATCCGCATCATCTACCAGGTATTCGATATCAACGAAATCATGCTGACCAAGATTGAGCGCGGGCATGAGGATTTCGACCTGATCTGTCCCTCCGAATACATCATCGAGCGGATGTTGAAGAAGAACCTGCTCGTCCCGATAGACCGTAACTTCGGTAAGACGCCGGACTATTTAGATAACGTCTCTCCCTATATCCGGGAACAGTTGAACAAACTTAGCCAGCCGGGAAGGAAAACGACCGATTATGTCGTGCCCTATATGTGGGGAACGGCCGGCCTGCTGTACAATAAGAAGTTTGTCGCCGACGATGTTGTCGAGAGCTGGGAATGCCTTTGGGATCCCAAATACAAGAACAAGATCCTGATGAAGGACAGCTATCGCGATGCCTACGGCACGGCTATTATCTATGCCCATGCCAAAGAGCTGGCAGACGGGACGGTGACAGTCGAGCAGTTGATGAACGATAACTCCCCCGAAGCGATTGCCATTGCAGAGGACTACCTCAAAAAGATGAAACCGAATATCGCCGGTTGGGAAGCGGACTTCGGCAAGGAGATGATGACGAAAAACAAGGCCTGGCTCAACTTCACCTGGAGCGGCGATGCCGTCTGGGCAATGGATGAGGCCGAGGCGGTCGGAGTGGAGCTCGACTACGAGGTTCCGCGTGAAGGCAGTAATATCTGGTACGACGGCTGGGCAATCCCGAAATATGCCCGTAATGTGAAGGCAGCCAGTTATTTTATTGATTATCTTTGTCGTCCGGATGTGGCTTTGCGCAACATGGATGCAATCGGTTATGTCAGTGCCATTGCCACACCTGAGATATTGGAAGCCAAGATCGATCCGACGGTGGAGAAGGTTTCCGACCTGAGCTATTTCTTTGGTCCCGGCGCCGACAGTATCCGGATCAATCCAGTGCAATATCCCGACCGGCAGGTGGTGGAACGTTGTGCCATGATCCGGGATTTCGGAGACAGGACGGAACTGGTACTCGAGATGTGGAGCCGTGTAAAGGGCGATAACCTGAATACAGGAATCGTATTATTAATATTTGCCGTATTCGGTATTTTGTTCGTATGGTTGGTCTATCGCAGGATACGTGAATATAAGCAGCGGAAGCGTCACCACAGGCGCCGTCGTCGCTGGTAAACAGGGGAAGGGATAAGTTTCCGCATAAGGAGTATAATATGGAAGGCATTAAGAATTTGATTATTGATTTTGGCGGTGTGATCATCAATCTCACCCGCAACCGTTGCATCGAAGCGTTCGAGAGCCTGGGTGTCCAAAACATCCGGGAGCAGATCGTGAATAACTATCAGCATAAGGATCTCTTTATGCAGGTGGAACTTGGTTCCATTACGCCTGCCGAGTTTCATGACGGTATCCGTCGCCTGTCCGGGCGGTCGCTGACGGACGAACAGATCGATGCCGCCTGGATTGCGATGCTGGACGATGTGCCTGCTTATAAGCTGGACCTGCTGCTCGACCTCCGTAAGCGTTATAACACGATGCTGCTCAGCAATACGAATGAGATCCACTGGGAATGGTCCGAGCGAACTTGCTTCTCTTATAAAGGCCACCATGTATCCGATTTTTTCAACCACATCTACCTCTCCTATGAGCTCCACATGCTGAAGCCGAATGCCGATATCTTCGAATATGTCTTGCAGGATGCCGGGATAAAGTCCGAAGAAACCCTGTTCATCGACGACGCTATGCCCAACTGTCGCACCGCAGAATCATTAGGGCTTCATACCTACACGCCGGAACCTCGCGAAGACTGGTCTTTCCTGTTTAAGTAACGCCGGGCACTGTTAATTCGCCTTATTCTAAAAACCAAATAGTAGGTTAGCTGTTTAATAAGCACAAATCTAAACAAACATTTGGTGATTATGAATAAGATGTTTTTTTGTGTGCTGTTGCTGGCCCTGTTTCTGGGTAGTTGTTCTAAAGATGATGACTGCCGTTGTGTGAATAACGACGATCTGATCAGTCCGGAACTGGCTGAAATGACGGTCACATCCGGTGGTCAGACAACTTCATTTACCGGTGTTTTGATGGTCTATCCTTGTTCGGAAGACTCCAGCCTTTATTATGGGAATTATGCAAGCAATGGTACTTTATTGCCTGTCAACGCGACATATAGCATAAAAGATGGCTCCATCTATAAAGCGACTGCTCCCGTCAGGCTTCCTTTAGGTAATTACAATTTCCTGTACTGGGGCTTATCCAAAAATAGCCAGAATGATTCCGTATATGATGTCGCCGCCATCAGAGAACCGGGCTTGCGGTTGGGAGCTAATCTATCCGGGTTATATATGACTTTATATTTAGATAATTATTCAGATACGACTTATATGCCGGTTTATGATTTCCTGCATGCCGTAAACCCGATCAAGGTAGGTACTGACAAGATGCAGGCTACCCTGAAACATGCTTCGGCCGGTTTGAAAGTGACGCTGACAAATAAAAACGGTACGAAGATGGATGCCAGCATCGCCTCTGCCCGTATTTTGATCGGCAACATTGCTTCCAGGCTGGATTATTACACGGCTGAACCCAGCGACTTCACAAAGACGATCGCTTTCCCTTTGAGCATGTCTGCCGACAGCCTGTCGATGTCCGCCAATTCCACCGTGATGGTTTTTCCTTCTTCCGCCAATCCTCCGCTCACAATCTTACTGACGTTAAAGAATGGACAGGTAAAACATTTCCGGAAGCCGCTAACAGATCCATTGACTGCCGGAAACCGTTTAAATCTCAATATAACTTTGGGAGACCTGTATTCCGAAGAAACCTCCGCCGATGGTTTCGAGGTGGAGAACTGGACGGAAAGTACCGAGACGATCGATTTTCCTTCTGCGATATAAGACCGGGGTTTAAATGTCCTTTACCTTCAATATATTGTACGACGTCCCCACATCGTACACATCATTCCCGTCTACCTTCTTGATGTATTTCACTACACGGATGGTGACGGGAAGGATTATTACTTCGTAGAGCGACTTCAAGACCGCCTGCGTTCCGATCATGATGAACAGTTCGCCGGCCGGAATCAACCCGGCGAAGGCAATCGGGAAAAAGATCATCGAGTCGGCACTTTCACCGACAAGGGTAGAAGCGATGGCACGCAACGAGAAGTTCTTACCCGCGGAAGCAATCTTCATCTTGCTCATCACATAAGCATTCAGGAACGAACCGACCAAAAAGGCTATCAGGCTGGCAATAGCAATGCGCGGCGCCATGCCGAACACAAAGTTAAATCCTTCTTCGCCTTCCCAAAACGGGGCTGCGGGCAACATGACGGCCAGTTGTGCAAACCCGATCACCAGGAAGTTGGAGGCGAACCCGCTCCAGATAATCAGGCGTGCTTTCTTGAATCCCCACACTTCGGCGATACAGTCGTTGATGATGTAGGAGATCGGGAATACGATCAGCCCGGCTGTAGCAGTAATCCCGAATACCTGGACTACTTTGGTTTCTAACAGGTTGGATGCTACCAGGCAGATGTTGAACAGGATGCCTAACAGCATGAACGGTACGGTTACAGTAGATGTCTTCTGCATAATTCTTGTTTTTAACGAGGTTTATCAAGCACTCGGTGAATAAATAATAGGGGAGTGTCAAGACTCCCCATCCCCGCGTCAGGCCGGGGGAACGAGGCGCTAAGGCCTTTCAGGCGGCAAAGATAGTAATTTATTCCCTGATTGAAGGCATCTGTGTCTTGTAGGGATTATTTTGCCAAACTTTTTTTAGCTTGTGGCAAAGTTTTGCCATGCCTATGGCACACTCTTGCCACTTAGATGGCAGAACTTTGCCATTAGGATGGCAGAGCCTTGCCATCTAAGTGGCAAAAAGGACGTACGATGAAGCCCAGTCGGAGATCTCAGAACCGGTGTGAATAGGTCAGCCCGATCGCGTGACGGTAGTTGACCGGGTCGTATACATTAAACGTATGGTAGCGGTAGTACAGCTGCAAGTTGTTTTGGGGGTTCATCCGGTAATCGCAACCTGTGGAGTAACGGATTTTATCGGCATGCATCTTTCCTTTATAGCCTGTATTATTGAAAGGCTCGATATAGACAAACGGCTCGAATCCCGAAGAGGCGATCCGGCAGGAAAGGGTGAGCATGCTGCGCAGGTAGTTGGTCGGATGCAGGCATCCCTTTTTATAAGTGCTTTGGAAACGTTCCCGAATAGCAATCTTGAATGCCCCGAACCGGTGTGAACCGGATGCATAGAAGTAATAACGGTTGCGCACCTCTTCCGAAGCCTTATACCGGACCAGCGACATACAGCCTGCGCCCGCCCGCAGGTTTGGCAGGATGCGGTAATTGATCTCTCCTGTGGTGAGAAACCAACCGGCTTCCCGGAAATCATCACGGGGACGGACATCTTCTTCCAGCAGGAATGAAAACCGCTTATATATCTTCCCTGATAAGCTGAGCTTAAAGGCCACACCGGCGCCCTCCATGGCAAAAAGCGGGGGAAACAGGAACAGGAGCAGAAGGGTGAAACAGCAAATAGATACTTTCATGGCAGAATATGGCGTTTGTTCTTCCGGCAAAAGTATAAAATAATGGAGTCAATGCCTATAGTTGTCCTATAATTTCCCTAAATAATGCTTCTCCAGATATTCGTTGAACTTATCTTTGTATTGGTTGCCGATCGGGATGTACGTATCTTTGCCGTATATGATGCGGTTGTTGGCTACGGCCGTTATCTTTTCCAGGTTGACGATATAGGAACGGTGGACACGCATGAATTTGTCTGCCGGCAGCCGTTCTTCCAGTTTCTTCATGCTCAACAGCGTCATGATCGGCTTTTGTTCTTCCAGGAAAATACGGATGTATTCGTTCTGGCTTTCCATGTAGATGATCTTATCCATGTCTAACCGTATCATTTTATAGTCGGCTTTGATGAACAGATTCTGGTTTTCCTTCTCTGCCGCCGGTGTTTCCTGTACGGACGGCGTGGGAGGGGACTGGACTTTCGACTGAAGCTCGTACTGGTGCCGCGCTTTGTTGGCAGCCGTCAGAAACTCGTTGTAACCGAAAGGTTTCAGCAGATAGTCGAGGGCGTTCACCCGGAATCCCTCTATGGCATATTCCGTATAAGCAGTCGTGAAGATGACGATAGGCCGGTTCACTAATGATTTGACGAAGTCGACCCCGTTCAGGTCAGGCATGTTGATGTCGGCAAAGATCAGATCGACCGGCTCCCTGGCCAGCAGGTCGAGTGCTTCAAGCGCACTGTTGCAGGCCTTGACCAGTTCCAGGAAAGGGACTTTCTGTATATAGCCTGTCAGCTGCATGAGTGCCAGGGGCTCATCGTCTATCGTAATGCATCGTATCATAATTGTATGGGGATTATCAGAAGTACGCGATATTGATTGTCTTTATTCTCTATGTGCAGTGTATAATTCGTATGATAAAGCAGGTGGAGACGTTTACGGATATTTTCCAACCCGATGCCTGCCTCTTGTGTGTGTTGCGTATTGAAGTTGCTGTTTACGAACAGGCAATGTAACTCCTGCTCTTTTATCTCCATCGAGAGATGGATGAAAGAGGCTTCCCGGTAGCTGATGCCATGTTTGAAAGCATTCTCCAAAAACGAGATAAAGAGTAGCGGCGGAATCTGTGTATCCGGGATCTGTTCGGGCAGGGAGACGCGTATATCAACCTGCTCCGTATACCGTATCTTCATCAACTCGATGTAATTCGACAAGAAATGTATCTCCTTCTCGAGTGGGACGGAGGGAAGAGACGCTTCATATAAGACATAGCGCATGATCTTCGATAACTCCAGGATGGTTTGCTGCGCTTTCTCTTTGTCTATATCGATCAGTGCATGTATATTGTTCAGCGTATTCATGAAGAAGTGCGGGTTGATCTGGTGCTTCAGATAAGCCAGTTCCGTCTCCGAGGTTTGCTTTTCCAAATCCTTCATCCGATGGTCGTCGCGGATAGACTTGAAGAGGAACTTAATTGCCACGTTCAGTCCTATGATCAACAGGATTGTCAGAATATGGAAATGGAGAAACGGGGGAAACCTAAATCCCCTCATCGGGCGATCCTCCGGTCTGAACTGGGGAGCCGGCATGGATGGAGCCGGAAGACGTTGTCCCGGTATCATTTGTTCCGGTTGCCGGTTTTCCCAGGGAGGACGATTAGGCATATCCCGGTTAGGCCTGTTATAGACACAGACGGTCACAGTCAATGCGATCGCACAAAGGGTGAACAGCAGATATAGCCATGATTTCTTACGGATCAGCAGGAACGGGAGCAGGATGTAGTTGTTAACCAGGAATAATATCAGGAGCGGGCAGACCATTTTCCATGCATAAATAGTCGCTTTCCAGTCAATTCCGGATGAGTTTTCTGTCGCATTAAAATCCCATATAGGCGCGACCAGCACCACTACCCAAATAATCAGGTAGATGAGATTTTCCAATAGCCGGAGCCTGCGTTCCTGTCTTTCCATCTCTGTCTTAATTTATACGGGTAACCGGTATCTCTGTCCGTATCCTGCAAAGGTACGTAAAAACACACCGGGCAATATAAGCCGTTTGCCAATATTTTACCGGAAACGAATGTAGGGGCTTATTGCGGGAAGAGAAAAACAAATCAATGAACGAGGGCTTTTTGCCTGTAGAAAGCCTTTAGTGGATATTAGCCATACTTACCAGCGGCTCGTACAGTTTTTCTATATCCTGGGCGTCCAGTTCGATCGTGAGCTGGTCGCCGGGGAGAATGGTTTGTCCGGCGGGAGAGATGTCTTTATGGTCGCGATGGATATTCCGGATTATACAGTGGTTGGGCAGTTCGAGCGTATCGACCTCTTTACCGTCGAAGTAAGCGCCGGCCATGACTTCGATATTCAGGTTCAGCCGTTTCTGTTCCCGGAATACCGGCTTGTTGATCATCTCTTCATAAAACATGACGTTGAACGGCTTTATCTCCAACAGTTCCGTGAAATAATAGGTGAGGCCCCCGACCACGATGGAGGGGTAGAAGACCTCGAAGTGGGCCGTGATCTCCGTGATAAGTATGATTGCCGTGATAGGCGTGCGGACGACGGCGATCAGGAATGCCGCCATTCCGATCAGCATGACATAGCTTACATGCTCCATCCCGATCACACCATGCCGGACCAGCACGAGGGCGAACAGTTTACCGATCAGTCCGCCGGTCACCAAAGTCGGAATAAAACTCCCTCCCGGTAATCCGGAGGAGAAGGAGAAGACGGTAAACACCATGTGAAGGAACATCATGCCGGCGATCCAGTAAAGATTATTGTTACCGCCTTCCGCCTGCTGCATCAGGAATTGTTCGCCTCCTCCGGTCAGATCGGTTACGGTCAGCGAAATGACGTATGCCATGACCAAGAGAGCTAACAGCTTGAGATATTCCGGTTGCCGGATGGCGGGGTACATACGTTTGGCATAGAGCATCAGCAGGGAATAGAACTTACCGAAAACCGATACGATAACGGCAAAAAGAAGGTACAGTTTTATGTGCAGCCCTAACGGGAGATCGGGGACAATGGCCTGTATCCCGTGATACGGGTTGATCGGGAAGATAGTGCTGGCAATCGTTCCGGCGACGACGCCCGCCAGAATCGTGGTAATGGCTGTTTTAGGGGCGTCGAAACGTTCGATCGATTCGATGACCAAGGTGGCTGCCGCAAGAGGGGCTGCGAAAGCGGCAGCCAGGCCGGCTCCTGCGCCTGCCGCAAGAAGTTGTTTGCGTTCTCCGCTCAGGATATGTCCCCATTTGCTTACCAGGTCGCCAATGTAAGAGCCCATCTGCACGGAAGGTCCTTCGCGTCCCATCGACAGTCCGCTACTGAGTGTCAGGACACCCCCGGTGAATTTAGCCAGCAATTGCCGCAGAGAATGCTTATATTCGATCCGGCCGTTGATGGCCCCACGTGTCTGCGAAATGCCTCCTCCCGATATATATGGCCACCGTCTTACCAGCCATGCGACGAAACATAGTATTCCCCATAAGGCAAGGAACAGGGCTACATGATAATACCAGGGAGGGGAAGACCGGAAGAATTCTTTCCGCATGTTAAAGAATAGTTGCAGCAAATAATGATAGGGCACTGCCACCAGTCCGGTCAGCAGCCCTACGATCAGGCTCACGAAATAGAGCCTGGCGTCTACCAGCTTCAGCTTTACTATTCTTCGATTAACCTTCATTCCCTTTTTAACAAGGGAGTATTCTGGTTAGTTTAGAAGCAGCGGATATATCCTAACGAATAGGTTTCATATAAGTTGTCTTTCATTCCGTGCGTATAGCGGAAAGAGATAATGTTCTTTTTGATCTCATATTTCAGGTTATTACGCCAGTGGATAGGACGGTCTCCATTATTTTCATAGCCGTAGAAGCCCGCCAAGTTGGTGGCGAGTGTGAAGTTCCGGTACTTCCCGGTGAAACCAACTCCGTACGAAATCGCATCGTTCTGCCGGTGCACCATATCATTCGTCATCCAGCAGTAAAAGCCTGCCAATGCCTGCATGCGGATGGAGGCTTGCCCGTCTGCGCTTTTCCACAAATTTCGTCCGACGTTCACATCGAACCAATAGGACGCAGCATCCGTGAAACGGGCATCACACAAACGTCCGCCGCTGGCCGTCTTGATATTGGCGCTAACAACGGCATCCACCCATTTCTCACTGTTCAGAACCTGAAAGAAAGAACTGATGATAATATCGCCATTATATTTGATCGGGCTTTCCGTTTCTACGGCAAAGCGTTCATCGCGTGTTTCCGGTGTCATTTTGTACTTTTCCTTGAAGCACCAGTTTATTTCTACTCCGGCACGTCCCCGGAAGAACGGCAACAGGGCGCGTCCTGCGATATCCCAGGTCTTATCACCTGTATAATAATGATATTCGCCCCGTACTTCCACTTCATACCGCTGGCTTACTTGTCCGTCTCTCATCTCCGGAATCGGAAAAGCGTTTGGCCCGAAGTAACGCGGGGAGTAAATAAGCAGTTCGGTCTTGTCGCGCCAGCTATCGGCATGGCAATCAAGTGCTGAGAAAGTAATTACAAGTGCAATTAGTAGTATTTGTGATAAATATTTCATATAGAGGGTTCTTTTATTTCGGCAACAAAAGTACATATTTCATATTGATTTACTACATTTGCCTCATACAAATCTTTAAACCATAAAATACCATGAGACATTTACACTTAGGAAAGCTCTTGTTAGTAGTCTTTTCTCTTCTGTTAGCATGTACGGTTTCGGCCCGTAAACCGATTAAAACATTATTAATTACAGGGCAAAACAACCATAACTGGCAAGTGAGCCATGTCGTGTTGAAACAGATCCTGGAGAACTCCGGCCGTTTCGATGTCGACTTTGCCATCTCTCCGGGGCAGGGAAAGGATATGTCGGGTTTTGTCCTCGATTTCACCCCTTATCAGTTAGTTGTCTTGGATTATAATGGCGATTCATGGCCGGAAGAAACAAACCGCCGCTTCCTGGAGTTTGTCCAGAATGGAGGAGGAGTTGTGGTTTACCATGCCGCCGATAATGCCTTCTCCAAGTGGCCGGAATTTAATAAAATCTGTGCCTTGGGCGGTTGGGAAGGCCGTGACGAGAAGGCTGGCCCGTATGTGTATTGGCAGGACGGTAAATTGATTAAGGACAGCTCGGCAGGCGTAGGCGGTTCACACGGACGTCAGCATGAATATATATTGAACGGACGTAACAAAGTACATCCGATCATAAAAGGTCTGCCCATGAAGTGGCGTCATGCCCAGGACGAACTCTACGACCGTATGCGCGGCCCGGGTAATATTCAGGATCTTTTATACACTGCCTATTCGGAGAAAGAAACAAACGGTTCCGGTCGCGAAGAGCCGTTGGTCTTTACTGTAGATTATGGTAATGCCCGTATTTTCCATACGATGCTCGGTCATGCTGGTCCGACGCCTGAAGATAATATCGCTATGCAATGTACCGGTTTCCAGGTACTCTTGCTTCGCGGTGCAGAATGGGCTGCCACCGGCAAAGTAACCCAGAAAGTCCCGAAAGATTTCCCGACAGAGACAACTTGCTCATACCGGAAAGATTATAAAGAAAAATAAGTATTTACTCTGAATAAGAAAGCGCGAATAACATATTTACTCATGTTATTCGCGCTTTCTGTTTTTTTAAGTTACAAAAGAAAATGATAAGCAACAGTTCACGCTGTGTGGCGTGAAAATCATTTCATCAGTTCTTGTAGTCAAAATGTTTACCAGATTCCACAGACAGAACGACTAATGATCCCTTCTTTTGATTTGGTAGTAAGAAGAGGATTGACCAATAAGAATGGCTGTTGCTTATTGTGTGATAAAAATATTTTTAAACTTGAGTATTCTTAAATCAGGGGGAATTGATAGTATCCACTGGTGAAGATCTTCCAAAGTAACATCTCTTGTATATGGAATATCTTTTTTCAACAAGACGAAAACAACAGAGATATTTTCAATCGGCTCTTGTGTCTCTTTTCGAATCTTATAATCTTGAGTGATCGGAAAAAAATTATGTTCATTAGTCTTCAACATTTGCGACGGCTCTTCCTTATTGGGGTATACGATATTACCTTTGCCCGTTTCGTCAAACCAGAATATATGGATGTAACATACTTTAGTCGGACGAATGCTGAATGAGATATTGTCCCCATCTCTGTAGGGTGTATCTCTTATTCCCTCTATATAAGCGTCGAATTCCAAGTCGCGTTTATTTTTCTTGATTCGAATAGTAGCTTCTATATCTACCGTATAGAATATATGTTTCTCTTCTGTAAGAATCTGTTCGTTGATGATTTTATAATTTATAATTTCTCCGGAGAGTTCCGAACTGCTTGAACTTACAAAATAATTAAGACGATCGGAGACGGAGCCTGTATTTATAACAGTAAATAATTCTGATATGCCCGCTTTTTGCAAGGCGTTAGCTTTTGCCTCATCTATAGCTTTGCTTCTCGCATTTTCAGGCGTGATATTGGCTATTTCCCAATTCCCGGTAGCATAAACTTTCTTTGTTTGTGCGGAAAGAGCGGATATTGAAAGGAAAAAGAAACATACTATAATATAGAAAGTATTTCGCATATCAGATTTATCAACTGTCTACAAAATTAATACAATCTCTTATTCTTTTTGCAAATTCGTATTATTTGTTGAAATGATTTGTTTGATTCCTATCAGGCTGTCTAATTTGTCATGCAGGTTTTCTGCTTCTTGTTCCAAATTCTTATGGATATTTTGAACTGCAATATCGGCCGCAGCTTTAGAACTGTAAGATAGGCAAACCATTACCTCTACATTCTTATTGTTTAGATCTCTATATATCTCGATCTCTTTCGTTACGCGTCCTAAGTCAGCGATGATTAATTCTTTACTTGCCTGGACTGCTTTATTGATTGCAATTGCTTCCTCGTTTGATAATTCATTGTTCGAGACACTGTTCTCAATGAGAGAACTAATGTTTGAACTCATAAGGCCTGCCAATTCGACTTTTGCCTGGTGAGTCGCTTGCATCTTGGCAGAGCTTGCATTTCCTCCGATAACCCTTGCATTGACAACAATGTATTCAGGTAGTCCGGATTCATTTGAAGCGACTGACTTCGTCCATGCACTTTCGATTTGTTTATCCAATGGCATTCCGCCAATAAAAGTTTTGAACCCTTCTTTTTTGTATAACTTTGCCTCTTTTCGTGCCTGTTTGACGGCTGATTGTTTCAGCTCTTTTCTTAATTCTCCATTAGACGGGATAGAGTTTCCCTGTTTTTTGCTACTGCCGCATCCCATAAGAAGGATACAGAGACAGAAAAAGATAGATACATGTTTAGTTTTCATTATGGTAAAATTTATATTAATTATCTGTTTGCTATATTATCTTTTTAATAATCGATTTGTGACATATAACCGGAAAAAATTAATCTAAAATGTATATTTTGGCTTTTTCTTTTTTGTAACGAGGGATAGACTGTCCGACTTTTGCATGCAAATAGGTCGGATCACAGATGATATATTGTTCTCCCTTTATGTTAACAAAGTCACCTGAAACAGAGGAGTTAAATTTGACGGCGGTTGTAACATGATCCGGATAATCCAGAAGAATGACCTGTAGCCCTAAAAAGCGTCTGACGAGCTGTGAAAAGAGTACAGACCTGTCTTCGCAATCTGAAAAGGGGTAGTAGAACAATTCTTCTGCAAAAAAGAACTTTTCCTGTCCAAACTGCTGCAAGTCGTTTTTGTAACTAAATGCAGTTTGGACAAATTGTAATAGAAAATTGACCGACTCCCATTCTGTTTTATTTGAAAGCTCAGGAAGGATTTCTTTTTCAAGACTTTTTCGGGTTATATTGGATATTGGGGTATTTGCATAAACTGATATTTCTGTTTGTGGATAAGTTTGAAAGAAGTCGATTAAGTTCTTGTTTATGTTAATGGAATAGGTATTATCTTCTGTCTTACATTGTTTCGTATATAATGACAGCGCCAACCTAAACGGCCGTTTAGCCTGTAAACTCATGCGTTTATCCGTATTTGGATAATCTATAGAATACGAGTAGATGCCATTGCTGGCATCGGCATTTCCTATTATGTAATATCTTTCGTTTTCAAAATTGATAAAAGGTGTTCCGTATATGGTCGTCTGGAAAGAAATAAGGGAGATTAATTTGTTATTACATCTTCCGATTTTCATACGATATCCTAACTGATTCATTATGAACGTGGAAAATATTATCTGATTTTCTTTCTTTCCCGGATAAAAATTCTCTGTAATATGATTTAATAGCTGATACATGCCCCAATCGTTCAGGTTCATATCGTTCCGGTAAAAGAGAAGCTCATTTATCAATTCTCTATATGGAGCACCGGAAAGTTGTTTCCATATTGTCGCAATTGTTTTCTCTTCAGTATTAATAACAGAAAATGAAAATTCCGGGAAATAGTGGAATTGCAATTCTGATCCGTAATAAAGAATTGTTGTTTTTCGGGCATTTTCTTTGTTCGGATTTTGCGAATCCCATAGATTCAATTCCTCGAAAGAATCTCTTTGCTGAATAATACTGTCTACGGTCAATTCAAATGATATAGCCGAACTCTCTTTGGATGTGGATATATCCATTTGGGGAAGAGGCTTTTTCGGCACTGGGATAGGGTTGTTTATTTTGAACTTAATCCAGCTTTCTTCTATATATTTTATAAATGCAGAATTGATCGAATCATTATAAGTTTTGTATTGCTTACGTGTTTCCTGGCGAAACATATTGAACTGATCCTGAAAGTCATTTTGACCATAGGACGTTATGGACATCAGCAACAGGATACTGATAGAAATTAATTGCTTCATTGGATTCTTTTTTAGTTATTTGATTAGCTTCCAACTTTTCCAGGCTTCGGAAATTGTTTTCGAAGTCTGCACCTGAGGGGTTTGCATTTTCCGGTTCACATCAAATGCATGAGATTTTACATTATTGATCAAATAGACTGCCAAGTCTGCATACGAAGTCTCTCCTTTGCTTTCTTGTAACTTTTTCAGAAGAAAATAAGTGAACATCCGGTGTTGTTTTTCCTCGTAAGGATAAGCAATTTCGGCGTCTGTTGTGGCACTGAAAACAACTAAGTTTCCATTGAGAGCCTCTTTGCGGGGAGTGACTTCGATTCCTGCTCCATCGACTAAAGCCGTTAGTGCGCCTTCACTGCTTTTTCCGCTAAAGCAGGCATCTAAGAATACTGTGGCGGAGAGCGTATGCATGTTTGCCAAATCATGATACAAGTTTTCTGCTTTCAGGGCTGCCTGCAAGGTTGTCGAGCTACAGTCAACCGGCAACAGATGCATGCCATTTGTCTGTATATCGGACATTCCGTGACCGGAAAAGTAAAATATTACATGGATATTTCCATTTTTTGCTTGAGCTGCATTTTTCAGGAATTGGATCGAGGTCAGCATATCGCCATAGGTCGCATCTGTTTTGCTAAAGATGTTCCGGGTAGGAATACCTAATGTGTTAGTGCAGTATTTGTAGAAAACCTTGGCATCATTCATCGAGAATCTTGTTTGGGATTCGTAATGATAATGTTCATTGCCGATAATAACGGCATACGTTTCATCGTTGACATTTCCCGTTTGTGGAATTCGTGTGTCTACATCCGACAGAGCATATCCTTGTTGGATTTGCTGAAACTGTTTTCGATCCCTGTTTTCGATATTGACATTTGCCAACTTCATCAATTCCGAATCGTATGAGATATTTAAGTGGGCATACGTGTTTTGTGCACGGCTGTCATATATAGCCTGCTGCCCATTCGAAAGAGTAAAAGTTAATTTATCCAGACCTATATAATTGTCTGAAAAAAAGAAATCCGGATTACTCACCTTTATCGAATCGAAATGAGCGACAAAATCTTTTGCCATTTTGCCACGCGGAACATTTACCGTCAATTGTCCAAATTGTTCGGACCGGATCAAAAAACATTCATTATCAGGGTCATAATCTCCCTCAATATGAAATTGATCCCAGTTGACCATTTCTGCGTATTTTGTCTTATAAATGGCTAATGCTTCATCTTCCCATTTCTTGATTTGAGCTGTCCGGTTTGTCTCACTTGTCCGCTCCTTATATTGTGTCGTCGATTCTTCATACCGATCCCATTTAAGCCACGTTTGCAGGCGAGGTTCAACGTAGGAACGAACGTAGGTTTCTACGGGGACACGGTATTGGAACGGGGTGCTGATAGTATTGTCACTTTGTGCTACACTTTTAGATGAAAAGCAAAAAATGATTTGTATAATAAATATTTGAATTAAGAGTTTCATTTTATTCAATTTTAATTATCTAAAACTAAACGGAATCCTACTGTATTAGAATAGCTCCCCGTCGGCTGCATTGAACTTCGTCCTATTGTAGATCCAGTGCCCCATCCTCTTATCACTTTTTCTGTCCCAGTTGACGGCCCTTGTGGGTTGTTTGTGTTAGAAATTACTAATGGATAAGAATACCAGTCCAAACAAAATTCTCCTACATTCCCAGTCATGTCATAAAGACCTAATTCATTCGGTTGTTTTTGACCTACAAATACTGTTGTTTGTGCTTGTGCATATTTGACAAGCCAACCAACTTCATTAAAATAATTACTACCACTGTAAATGTAACCCTTACTTTTATTTCCACCACGAGCAGCATATTCCCATTCAGCTTCTGTTGGTAAACGATATTTTTTCCTTGTAAGATTGTTTATTTCTTCAATAAACTCTAAGGTTTCTGCCCATGAAATGTTCGTGACAGGTAAATTATCTCCTTGGAAATCAGAATTATTATATCCCATTACATCAAACCATTGTTTTTGAGTGATTTCATATTTTCCTATATAAAAACTGTTTAAAGAAACAGATGAAAGATTATTGAAAACAAAGTTACCTCCATCAACTTTGATCATTTCTATATCTGGAACTATTTTTTTGGATGACGTTTTATATTTATACTGTACTATTATTTTAGAGGCATTATATTGACCTGAGCTAATATTTAATATGGCTATTCTGTCTTTTGAAGTATAGTTATAAGTCATATCAATCTGACATTCTTCATTAGAATGACCAGATTCTTTAATAAGAGTACACCAATCTTCATCACACGAAGCAATCCAGTCCCCAGGACTTGTAATTTTAAACCAATATCGCCATACTTGGAAAATACCAATTGATACATCGCAAAAATCTGAAATTGGATTATTTTTCATGTCTTGTATTATTATATGCTGTTTTGTTCCCGTACTCTCTTGTATCGTTAATGTAGCAATTCGGTGTTTAGAACTATTGTTTTCTTTTACAGAATAGTAGATTATACCATTGCCATATCCCGATGTCGTTTGAACAGTACACCAATCCTGATCTGAAGTGACAGACCATGCGGAGTTGGAACTTATTGTGAAATAGCAAGATTGATTCCCTTCTGGTATAATTTTATGTGCTAATGTAGAAAGAGTAAATTGTCCTTCTGGGTTTAAGTTGGCTAATTGTTCTAATTTAATAGATTCTGTTTTATTTAAATATTGTATTTGTATAGTCGTAATTCGCTTATCTTCTAAATTATTTTTTTCTATTGATACTTTGATTTCCGCGTTATCTATCCCTGATGTCGGAGTTATTGTACACCAATTCTGGTCACAAGAAACTTTCCACTCAACATTTTTAGCTTCTATCTCAAATTGATAAGTTCCTCCCTCAGCCGCAGCTTCAATCGTTGTTGTTGATACTTTTAAGTATTGTTCATCTGTTTGGAATGATTTTATCTCTCCATAACTGATTGTACCATTTTTATATTTGATGTATGCTTTGTGGTAATAAACGGTACCAGGATCTAATTCTTTAACTTCAAAACTCATATTGTTTCCTGTTACATTTGAGTTAGATGCAGTCAAGATGTTTTCTTTGCACAATTCATCTGTTGTATAAATAACGCCTACTTCACTAATATTTGTCCCACTAAACGATATTGGAAGGACTGCACTTTCGAATGTAATACCTGTCGCATCTCCTGTTGTGACAGAGGGGAACTTAGTTATGAAATTCTTTGTTTCACTGGATATTTTATTCCCTGTCTTATCCTCAGCAAAGACTTTATAAAAATATTCCGTCCCTTGTTCGAGATCTTTTAGTTGAATAGATATTTCTCCATTTGCTTTTTCTGCATATTGCATTTGAGCATTAGACAATTCTTGCTCTGTTCCATACATGACTCCTGCTTTATGAGCATTTCCGGTTATGGAAAATTGGATATCAGAAGTGGTATAGTCTATTGAGCTACTTTTTATATTCTCAATAGCTATTACAGTGGAGGGGACAGGGTCACTTTCACAGCTCATACAGAGGAATAAGTATAATAGTATAGTTAGATATTGTATTTTCATAATAAATAAATTTTATTTGTAATACACTGTTGCGTTACCAATAGAATATGTTTTGAATTCTTGTCCGGATTTGATATATAATGATAATCCATCCATACCAGAACATTGCAAAGACGTTATTTTAGTATTATTAGATATATCTAATGTAGATAAACTGTTATATCCGCAAGATAATATTTCTAACTTTATATTTTGTGTTAAATTAATATTTGAGATTTTGTTCCAGTCACATTGTAATATTGTTAACTCTTTATTATTAGATAAATCCAAAGATTGTATTTGATTAGAATCACATGATATATTTGTAAAACGAACATTGTTGTGTGTGTCTAATGATGTTAATTTATTTGCATAACAATATATCATTCTCAAATTGGGACATTGACTAATATCTAAATGTGTTAACTCATTCCTTGCACACCATATTTCTTGCAAATTTGGATTTGATCCTAAGTTCAGAGATGCTAATTGATTAAAGTCACAAACTAACGAACGTAATTTTGTGTTTTTACTAACATCTAATGATGTTATTTTATTTCCCGGGCAATATATTTTCAATACAGAAGTAAAGTGTTCTATCCCTTGTAAAGAATTAATACTCATTGTATCACACCATATACTCGTAACTATTGACGCTTCTTCCTCTGATATCTCTCCATCCTTATCTGTGTCAAATTTTTCAATCAAATACGCCTTGAAATTAGCATCCGGTATATTAATTATAGCAACCTCAACTTTCCCCTCTTGTGTCACCGTAACCGTCTTAGATAGATTGCCCGCATTTACAGTCATCATTGCTGTTCTTGTCTGCGACTGCGTATTTGCAGCAATTGAGCACGTGATTGTTTTATTGCCACTTCCGGAGGTTACAGAAGGAGTACACCACGTCTGATTGGATGAGATAGTCCAATTCGTATTACATGAAATGCTGAAACTCGACGTCTGATCGCCTGCCGTTACAGATAAAGATTCAGGGGATACGGATAAGTTGGGGGCTATTTCTGTTTGTCCTTCTTGAGTTACTGTTATTTGAATCAATGATGAACTTGTTTTTATATTGACAATAGCTGTTCGCCCTTGAGTGGATGTATTGGCCGTTATAGTAAAAGAAATCGTTTGATTATTGGAACCGGATGTTGTTGCGAAGTTGCACCAGGATTGATCGGATGTAATAGCCCAGTTCGTGTTACTTGTGATCGAAAATTCACCGTGTCCTGCTTCCGGACCAAATATAAAGGAATCTTTTGATACAGCTAATGCCTGATTTGTTCCTGATTGGGTTACTGTTATTTTCTGAATCAGATTTCTGGCTTTTACAGTAATCGTTGCACTTCTTTCTTGAGTGGATGTGTTCTCTGAAACATCAAAAAAAACTGTTTGATTGTTAGATCCCGCTGCAATAGAGGGTACACACCAAGACTGGTCACAAGAAATTGTCCAGTTCATATTGCTTGTGACCGTGAAATTATATGTGTTTCTATTAGCATTGACTGCAAATGTATTGGTCGATACCGCCAATGTCGCTGATTTACTCTGCTGTATAACCGTTATCTTTTGAGTCAACGTTCCGGCTTTGATTGTTAAAGTTGCATTTCTTTCTTGTGATAACGTGTTTTCAGTCGTTGTGAAAGACAACGTGTTTTCTCCATTTCCGGATGATGACGACGGGACACACCAGGGCTGATCGGAGGAAATTGTCCAGGACAAGCTTGTATGAATGATAAAATTATATGATCCGCTTTCCGGGCTGACGGAAAAATAATTCGAGGAAACAGACAAATTCTCATCGCATCCTTTTTGATTGATTGTGATCTTTTGAACTTGGGTTCCGGCTGTGACAGTTACTACTGCTTGCCTTGCAGATGTCGATGTATTCTCTTTTAGTTTGATGTTAATAGAATCCTTTTGAATACCGGCATCGGGTGAGACTTCACACCAACTTTGATCGGAAGACGTGCGCCAATCTGCGTTACTTCGAACTTCGACCTTGTAGATACTCTCTTTGTCACTCGCCTCTATATTATTGACAGAAGTAGATAATAGCACTTGTTCAGTCATAAACGATTTGGTTATTCCATAAATACTGTTTGACTTGCCGGAAGCGTAAGCTTTATAAAAATATTTAGTCCCGGCAGACAGGTTGGATAGTTGGAAATTGAATTCCGTACCAGTGATTTCCTGTGTGGAACTTTTATTTACAGTGCTGGAATTGAATAGAGAATCCGTGCTGCAAAAGACACCTATTTCATTAATAATGTCGTTTTTGTCCATTGAGACCTGGATCGACGCACTGTTAGTCGTGATGTTAGTAGCATTGCCCGTAGAAACGGCAATTTGCATAGGCGTAGGTTCGTCTTCGCATCCCCATAACAGTAATAGACTGAAAATGTATAAAATCTGTTTCATCTTTGTTATTCTATTAAAACATGATACCAATTGAAATATTCCCTTCTCCGTTTTTATGTCCTTGCCCTATCAGGCAGTTAAAACCGCCGCCGACAGTAAGCATCTTTATTTTGAACAGAACTCCCAGCTCCGGATCGATACCGGAATAGGTCCCACTCTGTATTTCGATGTTCTCGTTATTGATCGTTTCCCATTGCAACCATTTATTACCATATCCGATACCGGCATATATACAGATGTATGGATGAAGTTGGCCGATCGCTCCTGCGTATGCAGAAAAACGGCCTTTCTTTGAGTTACCGCTAAAAAAGGCATCATCCACATCCCCTTTTGTCGCGTTTTTATCTTTACTCCCAAAAGCCGATTTAACTTTCACATAGCCTCCCCATTTTTTCACGTATCCCAACATAAGTGAGTAAGACATTGTATTTCCGAAAGAGCACCCCGGTAAAACCATAAAACTGCCTCTTGGCGTTTTGACTTTCGCCTCTTGGGGTATCGACTTTCGAGAAGGTTCTGCAGGAACAATCTCTTCTTGCTTGGAAATTGTCGATATGGAAGAAGGATGCAGGATGATTTTAAAAATGAAATTTCCCATGATTACATCATCCTTCAGGCAGTTCCAGTAAATTGTTTTCTTTCCGCTCGCCTGGTTCGTGATGTCGCCTTGTATTGTCTTACATTCGTTCCAGGTAAGTCCGTTGTTGTCTGAATATTGCAATAGCAGGGAGCAGAAAACCGGAGTTTCCAGCATACAGTTTACAATGATTGTGTCGTTGTTTGCCGTAGCGACTACCTCCTGTACCTGTTGTGCTTTTGTCGCTGAAAGATGTAATAGTCCGAATAATAGTATAAAAATGAAGCGCTTCATAATTTAGTTATTTGTTAGAAAAAAGGATTTGTCCGGAATAGGACTGTTCGTCAACAGTCAAATCCCAGGTTATATATGGATAAGGACTAAGTGTCGTTACAGGTAAAGAATATTCCATTCCGTTTCCTTTGACATCAAACAGAGTCGTGTCCTCATATTGCACTTTCAAATGGAAAGAGCATGAGGAATCCCATTTAAATAAAACCGGTTGGCTGTGTTTTATTTTGACTGTATCTTGGTCTGGGAACAATAATTTTATGTCGGCCTTACCATTTGATGCACGATTCCGGTATTCGATAGAGGTCGGATATAAACCTTTCTCTGTCTGTTGTCTTTCATGCCGAAAAATTGATATTCCAATTAATAGTAATAAACAGGCACCAACGGATAACCAGTATTTCAGGTGACGTATACGAACTGTTCCATTTGTGACGGAAGGAGTCTTTATATAATAAAGATCCTCTCCACCTACGATTGAAGCAAGTCTGCGGATTTCCGTCATGTAGCTACGGCAAGCTTCGCAGTGGATCAAATGTTCCTGAAAGAGCGTTTCCTCCTCTTCTGTCATTTGATTCAAGAGGTATCGTTCCACTTGCTTTTTATTGCATATATTTTTGTTGTCCATAATATTTTGTTGTTTTATCTATTATCTGGGAGGTAAGCTGAATGTGACATTATTCCTGTTCTTTTTTTATTTTGATAAAACGTTCTTGTAATGTTTTCCGGGTCCGTTCATATTCTTTTCTTGTCTTGACTACTATTTTGGAAAAATCGGAAGAGTCCGGATTCATATTGTACTTTTCCTCTACAATCTTGTTATAGCATTGTCCTTTTATAACTTTCCTGAGCAAAACATCCACTTTATCTTCTATTCCATATGTCAGAGAGTGGTAAAAAGGATGTTTCGGATTTAATAGAATGATTGCAATGGCATAGGCCACTTCATAAGCATTATGGATATCTACGTCAACAAGAGAATGAAAAGGTTTTTCTTCTTCTTTTTCATCTTGCACTTCCTGCTCCAAATAGGGGAACTGGTCGAGCGGTTCTTCCTTAACGGCATACTTGGTTCTTTGATTTTGCAGGCGGTAATTGCATATTTGGATAATGTAGTTTCTGAAATCAGTACCGTTTTTAAAGGAAAGCGTATTATTACATTCCTGTAGTTTCGATTGCAGAACTTCATAAGTGTCACTCCATGCCGAATCCTTTATCAGCTCGATTTGTTCCGTTTGCTGTGGGGCGAATAGCGCATGTCGTGCTGCAATATTAATGATTTCTTTAATGTATGAACAAGTTGCTTCCCAAAACGAAGATATGTTTTTCTTCAGATAATCGATGTATTGATCAATCTCTAAAGGATATTGCCTGTCTATATGCTTCTGAAAAAAGGCATTAACGGATGTGGGGTTATCGAATGTCTCCTTGCATGAGCAGAATCGGCAATAGTAATCTTCAAATATTTCAGACGGGAAAAACCATCCGATAGAAATTTTATTGTATTTCAATTCCTGGTCGAGTGGGGCATGATTTTTTTCTTTTTTACTTTTTAAATAAGACTTGGATATATGAGACAAATGCCTCTTCAGTTTCATATTTGATTTTTTCTGCTTGTCTATGAAATCTTGGTATTTGATGATCTCATTATAGAAGCAGTCTAAAAAATAAGTCTTGTTGAATACACTTCCCTTATATCGGAATAATGTTTGCTCTATCGCCTTCGACAGATTTTTTGTGGCACCAATGAATGTTAATTGATGTCTTTCTTCTTCCTTTAATAGTATTTCTCTTTTCAGGAGCAGGTTCTCATTTGTCATTTTTTCAATTATTAAAAATAAAAAGCGTGGTACTGTCACTATTTTGTCTGTGAGGCTCTGGTAAGCCCTGACTACAAATAAGCAACAGCCCACGCCTATAGCGTGAGACCTTTTTGCTTTTCCCTGTAGTCACAAAATTTACCAGATTTCACAGACTGGGATAAAGACGTAACGCCTCTTTACAATAATTTGATTTTTCTAATGTTATCAGGATCAGTTTTCACTAATCCGATACAAAATTACGGATTTAACTTGAAAGATAAGGAATGAACTGCAGAAAAACGAAAGAAATACTGATTTTCTTTAGTTTTTCCCTATGATGTATCGTATATTTGATGCCGAAGAAATCTGTTCCCGACGTTGTCAAGAATATATACGACAATATCGGGAAAATACTCGACAACGTCAAGAATATATACGACGTTGTCGAAAATAGATTTCTTCAGTATCAAATTCATCATTAATGCAATAGAAAAGATGGGAAGAGTTAAGTTTGGAATCTATCAGATACCAGCAAAGAATGAGAAAGGCGGGAAGGAACAAAAAGTCTATGCGCGTCTAATTAGTAATGAGACGAAGAAGATGAGTGAGATATGTTCGTTTATTAACGAATGTTGCTCTGTTAATTCGGCTGATATAAAGGGCGTTTTGGATGCTTTGTCTAAATATATAGGGCGTGAATTGTCTTATGGTTCTTGTGTGGAGTTGGAGGGACTGGGTTATTTTTCTCCCTCCTTAAAAACGACAAAAGCAGGAGTGAATGCAAAAGGTGTACCTCAGTACAGCGTGCGGGTGGACGGTGTGAATTTCCGTTGTTCTCAGGAGCTGAAGAAGATCGTACAGAATGCCCGGCCGCAAAAGGTGAAGCGGACGAATGTCTCCAAGCTGGATTATGAAGGGCGTAAAGCTAAGATGCTGGAATATCTGGCTGCGCATCGTTCTATAAATCTGACGGATTATCAGGAGTTGGTAAGTTGTACTTATTATATGGCAAAGAACGACTTTAAGAAGTTTGAAGAAGAAGCCCTTATACAAAAAGAAGGATATAGAACCCACCGGGTCTATATCCTTGCTGAACAGTCTATGTAGGGAGTTATTTCTCGCAATCATCCTTGTGCAAGCCTTTGCTCAGGCGCATGGCGCAGAAGTTCGGGCCGCACATCGTACAATATTCGCCATCCGTTACGGCACTGTCTTTATAGTATTGCAGGGCGCGTTCCGGATCGAGCGACAGGTTGAACTGATCTTTCCAGCGAAACTCGAAGCGAGCTTTGCTCAGAGCATTGTCTCGAACTTGTGCGCCGGGATGTCCCTTTGCCAGGTCGGCTGCATGGGCGGCAATTTTATAGGCGACAACACCTGTGCGGACATCTTCTTTGTCCGGCAGCCCGAGATGTTCTTTCGGGGTGACATAGCAGATCATCGCCGTCCCGTGCCAGGCAATCTGGGCGGCTCCGATTGCGGATGTGATGTGGTCGTAACCCGGTGCAATGTCTGTTGTCAACGGGCCTAACGTATAGAACGGGGCGTTATGGCAGGCATATTGCTGTTCCTTCATGTTCTCCTGGATCTTGTTCATGGGGACGTGGCCCGGTCCTTCGATGATGACCTGCACGAATTGATTCCAGGCTATTTGAGTCAGTTCACCCATCGTGTGGAGTTCGGCAAACTGGGCGGCATCGTTTGCGTCATAGATGGAACCCGGACGGAGGCCGTCGCCGATTGAAACGGCGATGTCATACATTTTCAGGATTTCGCAGATTTCGGCGAAATGGGTATAAAGGAAGTTCTCTTCATTATGAATCTGCATCCATTTAGCCATGATCGAGCCTCCGCGCGAAACGATACCGGTCAGGCGTGTCTGCGTCAGTTCGACATGCTTTTTCAACAGGCCGGCGTGGATGGTGAAGTAGTCGACGCCTTGTTCGGCCTGTTCAATCAGTGTGTCCCGGTAAATCTCCCAAGTCAAATCTTCGATCTTTCCGTCCACTTTCTCCAATGCCTGGTAAATAGGAACTGTTCCCATCGGCACGGGGCAGTTGCGAATGATCCATTCGCGTGTCTCGTGGATGTTGTTGCCGGTTGAAAGATCCATCAGTGTGTCGCCGCCCCATTTGCAACTCCATACGGCCTTTTCGATCTCTTCGTTGATGCCGGAGGAAAGGGCGGAGTTTCCGATATTCGTGTTGATCTTGACCAGGAACTTCCGGCCGATGATCATCGGTTCGGCTTCCGGGTGGTTGATGTTGGCCGGGATGATGGCACGTCCGGCAGCGATCTCCTTGCGCACAAATTCGGGCGTGATGTAAGATTTCAGGCCAAGCGCTTCGATCTGCTGGTTTTCGCGGATCGCCACATATTCCATTTCGGGGGTGATGACACGCCGTTTCGCATAATACATCTGGGTGATGTTCTTTCCTGCCTTGGCACGATAGGGCAAATGGTGCTTCGGGAAACGGATGGCGTCTAATGACGGGTCTGCCAAACGCTGCCGGCCGTAATCGGAAGTCAGTTCCTCCAGGCGTATAAGGTCTTTGCGGCCTGCATACCAGGATTCGCGGATACGGGGAATGCCGTTCTGCGTGTTGATCGTGATTTTAGAGTCGGAGTATGGACCGCTGGTGTCATACACGATTACGGGATTGTTCTTTTTATGAATCAGTTCTCCGTCTTCACCACGCGTGACGGTATCCAGAATCTTGATCTTGCGCATGCCTACATTTATTTTGTGGATGCTACCGGGCACATAGATCTTTTCCGATGAAGGATACGTAATGCGTATTCTGTTTTTACTTGCCATTGTATTGTATGTTTTTATATTTCTGAATCGTCTCTGCAAGGGTCCGGCTTGTGTTTGTTGATCTCCCTGATGAAACGGCGCGTTTCTTCCACCGGATCATCGGCATTTATGATCGCTCCGGAGACGGCAATTCCTTCTATTCCTGTTTCCATCAAAGGAGCAATGTCTTCGAACTGAATGCCACCGATGGCAAAGATAGGAATTTTGAGACCGGCTTCCCTGTATTGTTCCATGATTTTTTGATATCCTTCCAATCCCAATACGGGACTCAGGTTCTTTTTTGTCTCGGTAAAACGGTATGGGCCCAAGCCTACATAGGATGCACCTTCCCGGTCCGCTTCCAGAATATCTTCAAACGTGTTCGCCGTTGCGCCGACGAGGAAAAGGTCGTCCAATCCTTTTTCCACGATGATCCGCCATGCTTCCGATACCGGCATGTCGTTTTTCCCCAGATGGACGCAATGGATACCGGCTTTGATTGCCATTTCCAGGTTATCGTCCAGGCAGCAGCAACAATCGGTGTCGCAGTCGAACAAGGTGAAGTGCGCAACTTCTTTGGCGACTTCGAGGTTCAGATTGTCTTTCATACGGAGCTGAACCCAACTGCAACCGCCTTTGGTTACCATCTTGATCTCATCCAGCTCTGTATATTTTTTTGTACGATGCGTGATGAACATAAGTCGGTTCTGGCCAGTGAAACAAGCGTACCGTCCTCTGCCGGAATAGCTTTCCAAATAATTGTCTAAATCCATGCTTGTAGTTTTTTATATTGTGTGATAATAAAATCCAGTTTGTCTGTCGATGGATGTTCTCCCCAAAGTGCACCCAGTACGGCCGCTCCCCCGAAACGTAAAGGACGGAGCAACGGGAGAGTAGTGAGGTCTATGCCGCCAAGGGCGATAACCTTCTCGTTGATGATTCCGGTATCGGATGCCTGCTGCAATGTTTCCATCGCAAAACCGTTTCCATATCCTTCTTTCGAGATGCTCCGGAAGATAGGACTCAGGAACAGGTAGTCGAGTGTCTGATAGCGTTCGATTTCTTCGATGGAATGGCAGGAACGGCTGACCGTTCCTTTGAAGCCGGATGGCGCCAGGTTGTTACGCCGATTCAGATGTACGCCTCCAAGATCATAATCTGTTGCAAGGGAGAAGCAATCATGGAGTACGATTTTCGGATAGTGCACAGCCGGAATTCGATCCAGCAGTCCGCGCAATTCGTCTATCTTCCCTTCCGGCTTACGCAGATGGAGAGATTGCATTCCTTCTTCGAAAAGCCGGGTGAGAATGATATTTTCTTCCGGAAAGAAGTCTGGCGTTGTAATTATAATCAGTTTCTTCATCCTTCTATTTTTATAAGCGGAACGGGTGCAAAAAGATGGTTCATAGGTCCGTGTCCGTGTCCGGTTTGCACATCGGCTCCGGCTTCGAGAGCAGCTGTTATATACTCTTTTGCCAACTTTACGGCATCCGGTAATTCTTTTCCCAAAGCCATATAGGCAGCAATTGCAGAAGACAGCGTGCACCCCGTGCCATGTGTATTGTGTGTCTGAACAGTCGGAGTAACCAGTCGGAGAGGAGCTGCATCCTGTGTAAACAGGATATCGGTCCTTTCATTTCCTTCCAGGTGACCGCCTTTCATCAGAACCGAACGGCATCCCAAGGCTAATAGTTTTTGTGCTGCTTTTTCCATGTCTTCCTCATTCCGTATCGGCATGCCCGACAGGAAAGCCGTCTCATCTAAATTCGGAGTTACTAACGTGACCCGATGGAACAAATCATTCACTATAATTCGGATTGTATCGTCTTCTATCAGCTTACTGCCGCTTGTCGAAATCATTACAGGGTCGAGAATCACCTTTGAAGGCGAGAAACGGTCGATTGCACGGGCTACAATTCCGGCAGCTTTCCGGTTATGCAGCATTCCGATTTTTACGGCATCGATCGTTATATCTTCAAATACGGCATTTATCTGTCCTTCCACTATTTCCGGCGAAACAGCTTGTATTCCTCTTACACCCTGTGTATTCTGGGCGGTAATTGATGTAATCACAGAAGCTCCGAATACGCCTAATGCTGAAAATGTTTTCAGATCTGCCTGTATTCCCGCACCACCGCCGCTGTCTGAGCCGGCAATTGTGAGTGCTACCGGATAACGAAACATTGTGTTTGTTTTCATTTATATATAAAAAGGAGGGAAAAGCCTTGTCTGTTCTTTCCTACGGCGGCATTACCCGCATCAGGTTCACAGGGTATAATCTCAGCCCGTTTACAGTATGGCACCCCTTTCAACAGGCAAAGGTAGAAAGAATTTTTTTCAATTGGAAGATTATGTGCACGTTTTGGAACACTCTGTGAAAATAAACTGTTATACTTTTGCAGCGTTTAATTAGGGATAAAGTAGAAATCTAAGGATAGAAAATTGTGATGGGGAAAAAGATTGTTTTTTTGCTGGCCTCCTTATTTATGGTATGGGTAGCAAATGGACAGAATACGATAATAAAAGGAATAGTAACCGACTCGATTACGGGAGAAGGATTGCCTTATGTATCTCTTATATTCAAAGGAACAACGATCGGAACAGCTACTGACGGGGATGGTAATTTTACATTCTCTGCTCCGAATGCGAACCGGACCTTGGTTGTTTCTTATCTTGGATATGATACAAAAGAAGTTAATGTTACTCCGGGCAGAACCAATAACCTGAAAATACAATTAGCTCCGAACGGAATTGCGTTGAACGAAGTTATTATTAAACCGAAAAAGGAGAAATACAGTAAGAAAGAGAATCCGGCCGTGACATTTGTAAAACAGGTGATCGCTTCACGGGAAAGTAATGATCCGCGTAATCATGACTTTTTTGAATACGACCAATATGAAAAGATGGTCTTTGCAATGAATGATTTTCAACCTAAGCCTAAAAAGAACGGAAAGCCGGGTAAGTTTGATTTCCTTGTCGACTTTGTCGATACGCTTGATGTCGGTACGACTATTCTTCCGGTTTCGGAAAGGGAAAAGGTCGAAACGGTATATTATCGTAAGGAGCCTAAGTCGGAGAAACGGGTTGTCAAAGGCAGTAAGGCATCCGGTGTGGATGAAATATTTTCCCGCGACGGTATTCAGCAGTTCCTGAATGAGGTTTTCCGGGAAGTCGATATTTTTAAAAATGATATTCCCTTGTTTCTGCAACGGTTCGTAAGTCCGCTTTCTACAATCGGACCGAACTATTACAAATATTATCTGCTCGACACGTTGGATGTAAACGGACAGAAATGTGTGGATCTGGGATTTGTGCCCTTCAACTCGGAGACATTCGGGTTTACCGGTCATCTGTTTGTCACGCTCGATTCCACATTCTTCGTACAGAAAGCGATTCTCAACGTACCTAAAGATATCAACTTAAACTTCGTCTCGGGTATGACAATCGAACAGACATTCGAACGTACGCCGGATAGTACCCGCATTATTACGAAAGACGATATCAATGTCAATTTCAAGTTAAGTGAAAAGTCTAAGGGTATGTATGCCCGGCGCCTGAATGTTTACAGCAATCATTCGTTTAAGGAGCCGGACGTTGAACAGGCTCAGATATTTAAGGAGAGCGCACCTGTTATTACGCTAAAAGAAGCGTATCGGCAATCAGATGATTTCTGGGTAAGCAACCGGCCGGAAGAGGCTGTTAAGAAGAACCCCAATTCCGTCGAGAAGTTGATGGCTAAATTCCGCTCCGTTCCGATCTTTTACATAACGGAACAGGTCGTATCGATCCTCGTTTCCGGTTATATCCCGACCAATAAGGACCCGTTGAAAAGTAAATTCGAGTTTGGTCCGATGAATACGGCGATCAGTGGTAATGCAATTGAAGGGGCCCGCTTCCGTGTGGGGGGGACAACGACGACGGCATTCAGTAAAAACTTGTTCTTTGATGGTTATATGGCGTATGGGACGAAAGATGAAAAGTTGAAATATGACGCGCTTGTCGAATATTCGTTCAACGACCGCAAGGAATACCGTAAGGAGTTCCCGCTAAATTCGATCCGTCTGGAATATATGTACGACATTAACCAGTTGGGACAGCAATATATGTATGCCAGCAAAGATAATATGTTCCTGGCATGGAAACGTCAGAAAGATACGCGGGCTACTTATTTGCGGCAAGCCGAGTTGACTTATTACCACGAGCATTATAATGGTTTGGCTTATGGTGCCGTCATTCGTAACCGCCGTGAATATGCTACTGAGTATGCTGTTTTTGATCGTATTGGTCCGGATGGAATCATTAGGCCCACTAAGAGTTATGACATGACGGAATTAGAACTTAAATTCCGTTATGCAAAGGATGAGAAGTTCTATCAGACGCGTAATATCCGTTATCCGATTACTTTCGATGCACTGATCTTCAACTTTAGCCATACAATGGCAAAGAAAGACCTGCTTGGCTCGTCGTATGACTACCAGCGTACTGAAATCGGCGTACAGAAGCGTTTCTGGTTCTCGGCTTTCGGATATGTCGATCTTATTACTAAAGCGGGAAAAGTATGGAACAAAGTTCCTTATCCGTTGCTGATCCTGCCGAATGCTAACCTTTCTTATACGATTCAGCCGGAGTCATATACGAATATGAACGCGATGGAGTTTATCAATGATGAATATGCATCCTGGGATTTGACCTATTACATGAATGGTAATCTGTTGAACCGCATACCGATGATAAAGAAGTTGAAGTGGAGGGAAGTTTTCTGTTTCCGTGGTTTATGGGGACATCTGACTGAGAAGAACAATCCTATGAGTGGAAGAGAGGGGTTATACCTCTTCCCGGATGATACCTACACATTAGGGAAAGCTCCTTATATGGAAGCCAGTGTTGGTGTGGAAAACATCTTAAAGTTCCTTCGCCTGGATTATGTCTGGCGTCTGAACTATCGTGATAATCCGGGTATTCAGACGAAGGGTGTTCGTTTTATGATGCGACTGTCGTTCTGATCAGAATGCTTCCGTCATATTCATATAGACTTGCATACCTGGTTGCCCGGGCTCTTTACCGATATCCAGCCTGAAGTTTTTTCCCGGCTGCATCTGGAAACGGAGTCCGGCTCCGAAATTGAATTTCCACTTGTCCCAATCAAAAGGAGTTTCTCCGATTGTTCCGGTCCCGACCCAAGCTACGAAACCGCATTTCGCCCAGAAGTTGCCGCTTTTGTACTTTGCCGGTGAGCCGAACATGTGGCGATATTCGACAATTCCGTAAGCCATCGATTTATCCCGGTATTTACCCATGTAATAGCCGCGAAGGTCGAAGGGAGAGCCGAATGTCGGTAACTCCGTAAAAGGAATATCTCCCATACCGATTTGGCTTTTGGCAATCCAGGCAAGTGTGCTGCGTGGACGGAATACGTTTTTGAACTGACGATATTCGAGTTCGATGATTTCATAATTATAGGCACCTCCAAGATATTTTCCAAACAATTTGATGTTTGTTCCTAACAGCATCCCTCGTGTAGGAGTTGCAACATCATCACGGGTATCATATTGGATGAGCCCGCCGATACCGACATTGAAATATTTGCTTTTAAATTTCTGGAAATAAGTATCTTCTTCCATTACAGGGTTTATATCCGATGCCCTTGTATAATTCAGATCGAACAGGCCACCTAAATAGAGATGGGGCCGTACTTCCCAAACAAAACGTGGATATAATTGAAAATAGTTTCGATGGAACTTGGTAGTCGAATCGCCCCGTTCCAGATTTTCAGCCTCTTCAAATCCTTTGCCATAGTAATGCGAAGGCTCATTTCTATAGCCATAACTTACGTAAATGCGAAAGCGGTTTTCATTGAAGAAAAACGTCCCTGCACCCGCTACAACAATCGTTCCGTTCAATGAAAGATTCAAGCCTGCGGGCAGAAATGACCGTTGTGAAATGGTGTCTTGCTTATTTATCCGGAAACTGGCTAAGACTGCACCTCCTACACCAAATGACGCTTCTGGGGTATAAGACGGTCCACCGAGTACAGACCACCATATATTTTTATGTGCACGAATAGAGTCTTTACGCAATTGGCGATAATAACGCTTTAATTGCTTCTCGTTCAATTCCACTCCATCAACGGTAACAATCTCTTTTCTGGACGTGGTGTCTGTCGCAAAAACATTACGTTGTTCCTGAGCTTTAACTGATAAAGATAGAACAAAAAAGGATATTCCTGCAAATACAAATAGACGTTTAAGCATTGACTTTTTTAGTTTGTACGTTGCAAAAGTACAAAAAAAATCAGTTCAAAATCAGATTGGTAATCGGAACCAGAATGTGGATCCTTCACCTTCCTTGGATTCCACACCTATTATTCCTCCGAATTTCTCTACAATCATAGCACAAATAGGAAGCCCAAGCCCTGTTCCCTGGACGAAAGTGTTTAGTTTAACAAAGCGTTCGAATACTTTGTCTTTCTTTTCGGCTGGGATTCCGATTCCGGTATCTTTAACAAAAAAATAGATGTCTTTTTCGGATTTTTCATAGCCGAAGGTAATGCTGCCCTGTTCTGTAAATTTCATGGCATTGGTCATAAAATTAATCATTACCTGCATGACACGGTTGTGGTCCGTATGAATGATGCATTCCGGTTGCTTTTGTACAAATTCAATCTTAACACTGTCCGGTCTCTGATTTTTTAGCTGCATTTGCTGGCAGAGGTCTTCCATCAACAGGTTAATATCCGTATCGGAATATATAAAATCAAGTGTCCCGGCTTCTATTTTGGACATATCGATGATGTCATTAATCAGTTGGAGCAATAACTCGTTGTTAGTTGTAATTATATGGATGAATTCTTTTTTCTCGTCGGGATCGTCGGTTTCTGTCAGTAGATTGGAGAAACCGATAATTGCATTTAAAGGCGTACGGATTTCATGACTCATGTTTGCTAAGAAAGCTGATTTCAGTTGGTTTGCTTCATCCGCTTTCTTTACTTCATAAAGTAAATGTTCGATTCGTTTTTTATCCGAAATATCTTCGAGCTTCATCAAGCCTCCCAACATTTCGCTTCCGTCGTTCGAATAGACCGGTATGGCACTGATTTCGATAGTTGTATCTCCTTCGGTTATCTCGTGACGAACAGGCTTGCCTTTCTCAACCGTATCACTTAATGCACAATGAGGGCAAGGACTCTGACGTCCCATAACTGTTTCATAACATACTTTTCCTGCGATATAGCGTCGTCCTTTAGCAATGTCTTTCAGACTGGCTGTTGATTCCCATTGCACAACATAATTTTTATCAACATAAACAAGACCAAAATTAATACTGTTGAGCACCAGGTCCTGTGTCTTGATGACATTTTCCAGTTTCTCTTTTGCCTGAATCAATTCCTGTTCATATTCTTTTATCTTGGTAATGTCCCAACGGTCCGCTTGTTTTTTCTTGTTTCTGATCCAGGATAACAGAAGTGCGATGCAAAGAGCTGTTTCAATAGTCAGTATTAGAACAATAATACTCATAGCGTTATTTTAAGTACATTAATTATTTGTTTGAATCCCTTAATTCTTTAGTAGTTTGCAAAGATAGTATTAAAATAACTCAATTTTTCCGTTACTGCCTGAAAATCATCCAAAATCTCTTTCATGACCTCTGCGACAGTTTGCGATTCCCGAAATAAAGATGCTACTTGGCCGATTTCAAGTTCACCTTCCTGGAGGTCTCCTTCGAAAATACCTTTTTTAGCTCGTCCTTTTCCCAACAACTCTTTCATTTCCTCGACGGAAGCACCACGGGCCTCGGCTTCTTCAACGGCTGTCGTAAAATCTCCTTTGACCAGGCGGGTGGGAGAGAGTTTCTTTAACAGGAGTTTTGTGTCGCCCTCGTTCAGGTTCAGGCAGAGGTTCTTGAAGTTTTCGTGTGCCGAGCTTTCTTTTGTCAGGGCGAAACGGGTCCCTATTTGCACACCCTCGGCTCCTAATGCAAAAGTCGCCAGCATCGCATTGCCGGTTCCGATACCTCCGGCTGCCATTAGCGGGAGAGTGGTGGCACGGCGTACGGCAGGAATCAGGCAAAGAGTGGTTGTCTCTTCACGTCCGTTATGCCCGCCGGCTTCAAAACCTTCGGCGACGATGGCATCGACACCAGCTTGTTCGCATTTGGCAGCAAATTTGGAACTGCTGACCACATGGGCGACTTTCATACCGTGTTCTTTCAGAAATCCGGTCCATGTCTTGGGATTGCCGGCAGAAGTGAAGACTATCTTTACATTTTCCTCTACCAATATATTCATTAATGCATCTATTTCCGGATACATCAGGGGCACATTTACTCCGAAAGGCTTATCGGTCGCTGCCTGACATTTGCGAATATGGTCACGCAAGACGTCCGGGTGCATGGAACCTGCACCAAGCAGTCCCAAACCGCCTGCATTACTGACTGCCGAAGCAAGCCGCCAACCACTGCACCAAACCATTCCACCCTGTATAACCGGGTATTGAATACCAAAAAGTTCACATATTCTATTTTTCATCATCCTATATTTTTAGTTGTGTAAAATGCAATATTAGCGAAAAATGTCAACAGCATTCCACTACTATCACTATATTTGTGGATTATTATATGTTTTAAGAATCTAACGCTCAAATACAAAATAAGCAAATGAAACACTGTTTACTTCCTTTGATGGGAGCTTTCTCATTGCCGATTCTGGCACAAACTTCGCCTCAGAAGCCGAATATCGTTGTGATTGTTGCCGACGATTTGGGATATGGAGACCTCAGTTGTTACGGTGCGACAGCGATCAGTACTCCCGGCATGGACCGGATAGCCAATGAAGGGCTGCGCTTTACGCAAGGTTATTGTACAGCGGCCACCTCTACGCCAAGCCGCTATTCCCTGCTGACCGGTCTTTATCCCTGGACAAACACGGAAGCCAAGATTCTGCCAGGAAATGCAGCATTGATTATCAATACACAGCAGGTGACATTGCCGAAAGTCCTGAAACAGGCCGGTTATGTAACCGGTTCAGTCGGCAAATGGCATCTCGGGCTGGGCGACGGAGCGGTAGACTGGAATAAAACGGTCTATCCGGGAGCAAAAGAAATCGGTTATGACTATTCGTTTATCCAGGCGGCTACCAATGACCGGGTTCCCTGTATCTTTATAGAAAACGGCAAAGGTGTCGGGTTGCAGCCGGACGATCCTTTGTACGTCAGCTATCGGGAGAACTTCCCCGGCGAGCCGACCGGTAAGGATAATCCGGAGCTCTTGCGGATGCATCCCAGTGTAGGGCATGCCGGAGCTATTGTGAACGGCGTTCCCCGTATCGGTTTCCAGAAAGGCGGAAAGGCGGCTCAATGGAAAGACGAAGACATGGCCGAACTTTTCCTTGAAAAAGCCAAGCATTTTATGAAGGAGAATAAAGACAGGCCATTCTTCCTGTATTACGGTCTGCATCAGCCGCATGTGCCTCGTGTGCCGAATCAGAAGTTTGCCGGCAAATCCGGCATGGGACCGCGTGGAGACGTGATTCTGGAGGCAGACTGGTGTGTGACGGAGTTTTTGAAGGAGATGGACCGGCTCGGACTGACGGAGAATACATTGGTTGTCTTCTCGAGCGATAACGGTCCCGTTCTGGACGACGGCTATCAGGACCAGGCGGTCGAGCTGGTCGGTAACCATAAGATTGCCGGACCTTACCGGGGTGGCAAGACGAGCCTGTATGACGGAGGGACCTGCATTCCTTTCCTGCTCCGCTGGCCGGCAGTGGTTAAGCCGGGCGTATCGGATGCTTTGGTTTGCCAGATGGATCTTTTGGCTTCATTGGCAGCCCTGACGGGGCAGGTTTATCCGGATAAAACGGATAGCCAGAATACGTTGCCTGTCTTCTTAGGCAATAGTGATCAGGGACGTCGGGAACTGGTGATCGAAGGTTACTATAATTATGCTTTCCGGCAGGGAGACTGGGTGATGATCCCGCCTTATCCGGATTATTATGGCGACAAGGAGGAAGCAGACTTTGCCGGTCTTAGCAATTGCTACCAATTATATAATGTAAAAGAAGATCCGGGCCAACGGAATAACCTGGCAACAAAAGAACCGCGCCGCCTCCGGCAGATGATGATGCGTTTCGAACAATTAAAAAGAGATACCGGCAAAAAGACTAATTTTTAGTAGAATTGTCTACCTTTGCCATTAGAATAAATTAATATTACAGACATGAACAAAACACTTATGGCTGCCGGCTTGGCAGTTGTTTTAGGGGCATGTAACTCACCCAAGAAAGGTGACGTAGACGCTACGGTTGCAAATCCTTTCTTTACCGAGTACACGACGCCGTTTGGTGTTCCTCCCTTTGACCAGATCAAGGTTGAACATTACAAACCAGCCTTCCTGAAAGGCATGGAAGAGCACGTTGCAGAAGTAGATGCAATTGTCAATAACCCGGACGAAGCTACTTTTGAAAACACGATTGTTGCATTAGACCGGAGCGGGGAGTTGCTGACGAAGGTTTCCTACGCTTTCAGCGGACAGGCCAGCGTCAATACGAATGACGAGATTCAGGCTCTTGAACAGGAACTTTCTCCGCTATTTTCCAAACATTCGGATGACATCAGATTAAATCCGAAACTCTTTGCCCGTGTGAAATCCGTTTATGACAACCAGGCTAAATTCGATCTGAACAAGGAACAGAAGAAATTACTGGAAGAAACATACAAAGGGTTTGTACGTGGCGGTGCCAATCTGGATGCTGACAAGCAGGCTCAACTTCGCAAACTGAACGAGCAGATCTCCCTGTTGGAGCTTACATTCGGACAAAACACCCTGAAAGAAACGAATGCTTTCCAGTTGGTTGTCGATAAGAAGGAAGACCTCTCCGGCTTGCCCGAAACATTGGTTGCCGCAGCAGCTGTTGCTGCCAAAGAGGCCGGCATGGAGGGTAAATGGGTGTTCACGCTGCATAATCCGAGTGTGATGCCGTTCCTGCAATATGCAGACAACCGCGCTTTGCGTGAGAAAATCTATAATGCCTATATCTGCCGTGGCAATAATAACAATGCGAACGACAATAAGGATGTAATCAAAAAACTGGTTACCGCCCGTTTGGAAAAGGCTAAATTGTTAGGCTATGAAGACTTTGCCGCTTATGTCCTGGAAGAAAACATGGCGAAGAACGAAAAGAACGTTTACGAGCTGTTGAACAAGATTTGGACACCTGCATTGGCAAAGGCAAAGGAAGAGCTGGCCGATATCAATACCGAAATCAAGAAAGAAGGCGGCAATTTCGAAGCGGAAGGCTGGGACTGGCGCTATTACTTCGAGAAAACCAAGATCGCAAAGTTTGATCTGGACGAGAACGAAGTCCGTCCGTATCTGGAACTGAACAACGTCCGTGAAGGAGCTTTCTATGTGGCAAATAAGCTGTATGGCATCACCTTTACCGCGTTGCAGAATATGCCGCTTCCTGATCCGGATGCACAGGTCTTTGAATGTAAGGATAAAGACGGTAGCCTTTTAGGTGTGCTCTATATGGACTTCTTTACCCGTCCCGGAAAGAGCGGCGGTGCCTGGTGTGGCGGCTATCGGGATCAGACTTATAAAGACGGTAAGCGTGTCGCTCCGATTGTAACGACTGTCTTTAACTTTAGCAAACCGGCAGAAGGACAGCCCGCCCTGCTAAGTGCCGACGAAGCTGAAACCGTATTCCATGAATTCGGACATGCCTTGAACGGACTGTTTGCCGATGTGCATTATAATGGCGTATCAGGTGTCCCCCGCGATTTTGTCGAACTTCCTTCACAGGTGATGGAACACTGGGTGTTCGAACCGGAAGTACTGAAAGTTTATGCCAAACATCATGAAACAGGCGAGGTGATCCCGCAAGCGATTGTCGATAAAATCGTTAAGAGTGGGAAATACGGACAGGGTTTTGCAACAACCGAATATGTGGCATCTTCTTTATTAGATATGGATTATCATATTTTGAAAGAGATTCCTGCTGATTTGGATATAGAGAAGTTTGAAGCAAATGCAATGTATGGTCGCGGGTTGTTGAAACAGATAGCTCCCCGTTATTGGGGAACTTATTTCGGTCATACGATGGAAGGCGGTTACACAGCCGGTTATTACAGTTATATCTGGGCTGAAGTTCTGGATTGCGATGCTTTCGAGGCATTCAAGGAAACCGGCAATATCTTCAATCCTGAAGTGGCTGCCAAATTCCGTACATACGTATTGTCGCCGGGCGGCATTGACGAAGGCATGGTCATGTATAAGAACTTCCGGGGTAAAGAACCGAGTATCGATCCGTTGCTTCGGAACAGAGGCTTGAAATAATAATCTTCTCTACATACAATTACAGTTCCTTCGTGATGTACTATTAGTTTCATTACGAAGGAACTTTTGTTTCATGCCGAGGAAACTTTTGTTCCTTGCCGAAGAAAATAAAGTTTCATAGGCATGAAACTTTATTTTCACCCTCACGAAAGAGATGGAACATTGAAAGATATTGCCTATTTTTGTGGCAATTAAAGATTTTTATATTATATCCACATAAAAACCAAGAGAAAAGAATGAAGAGAACATTTATGGCAGCCGGCTTAGCCGTCGTGTTGAGCGCATGCGGTTCACCTGAAAAAGGTGCAGATGCAGCCCAGGAGGGAAACCCTTTCCTGACAGAGTTTACCACACCGTTTGGTGTCCCTCCGTTCGATAAGATCACATTGGCCGATTATAAACCGGCATTCCTGCAAGGCATGGAAGAGCAGAAGCAGGAAATCGACGCCATCGTAAAACAGCGGTCCGTGCCGGACTTTGAAAACACGATCGTTGCGCTCGATCAAAGCGGTCGCCTGCTGAAACGGGTCAGTTCCGTATTTTATGGCCAGAATAGTGTGAATACGAATGATGAAATGCAGGCACTGAGTCGGGAACTTTCCCCGCTACTTTCTAAACATAATGATGATATCAGCCTTAATCCGGCACTGTTTGCCCGTGTGAAAGAGGTTTATGACAACCAGGCAAAATTCAATCTGGATAAGGAACAGAAGAAATTATTAGAAGAAACATATAAGGACTTTGTGCGTGGTGGTGCCAATCTGCCGGCCGACAAACAGGAGAAGTTACGTGAACTGAACAGCGGCATTTCCATGCTCCAGCTCACTTTCGGCCAGAATATGTTGAAGGAAACGAACGATTTCCAGTTGGTGATCGATAAGAAGGAAGACCTTTCCGGCCTGCCCGAAAGCCTGGTTGCGAATGCAGCCAAAGCGGCTAAAGCTGCCGGGATGGACGGCAAATGGCTTTTCACGCTTCATAATCCGAGTGTAATGCCGTTCCTGCAATATGCCGACAACCGTGCTTTGCGTGAGAAAATCTTTAAAGGTTATATCAATCGGGGAAATAATGGAAATGACGCCGATAACAATAAAGTCGTTCGCGATCTGATCACGCTGCGTCTGGAAAAGGCCAAGTTGATGGGATATGACGATTATGCCTCTTTCGTCCTGGAAGACCGCATGGCAAAGACTTCGGATAAGGTGTACGCCTTGCTGGATGAAGTCTGGACACCGGCTTTGGCTAAAGCCAAGGAGGAACTGGCCGACATCAATGCCGAAATCAAGAAAGAAGGCGGCAATTTCGAAGCGGAAGGCTGGGACTGGCGTTATTATTTCGAGAAAGCTAAAAAGGCGAAGTTCGATCTGGATGAAAACCAGGTGCGTCCTTACTTGAAATTGGATAATGTGCGCGATGGCGCTTTCTATGTGGCAAACAAGCTGTATGGTATCACATTCACTCCGGTTAACAATATCCCGCTTCCTCACCCCGAAGCACAGGCTTTCGAATGTAAGGATAAAGACGGAAGCTATTTAGGAATCCTCTATTTTGATTTCTTCCCGCGTGCAAGCAAAAGGGGTGGAGCCTGGTGCGGAACCTATCGTTCACAAACTTACCAGGATGGCAAACGCCTCGGCCCGATTGTCACGATCGTTTGCAACTTCAGCCAGCCGGCGGAAGGGCAACCTGCCCTGCTTAGTGCCGATGAAGCGGAAACTTTGTTCCATGAATTCGGTCATGGTTTGCATAATCTCTTTAAGGATGTGCACTATTATGGCGTGTCGGGCGTTCCCCGCGACTTTGTGGAATTACCTTCACAGGTGATGGAACATTGGGTGTTCGAGCCGGAAGTACTGAAAGTCTATGCCAAACATTACCAGACGGGCGAAGTGATTCCGGCAGCTCTGATCGAGAAACTGGATAAGAGCGGCAAATACGGACAAGGATTTGCAACTACCGAATATTTGGCAGCTTCTCTGTTGGATATGGATTATCATGTATTGAAAGAAATTCCTGCCGATCTGGATGTGATGAAGTTTGAAAATGAGACGTTGGGCAAACGCGGCCTGATCCGCCAGATCCCGTCCCGCTATCGCACGACTTATTTCAACCACACGATGGGCGGTGGTTATACGGCCGGTTATTACAGTTATATCTGGGCGGAAGTTTTAGATGCCGATGCTTACGAAGCCTACAAAGAAACCGGCGATATCTTCAATCCTGAAGTGGCTGCCAAATTCCGTACCTACATCCTGACACCGGGCGGTATTGACGATGCAATGGATATGTACAAGAACTTCCGCGGAAAGGAACCGAATACAGAGCCTTTATTGAAGAACAGAGGTCTTAAATAACTATTGTAATATGTCTGACTTGGATAAAGAAGATTTCAAGCAAGCTGTTTATCAGATGGTCCGGTATGTCCCGAAAGGTCGCGTCACCAGCTATGGCGCGATTGCCCGGGCGATCGGATATCCCAACATGTCCCGCCTTGTCGGGCGTGTGTTGGGGCATATTCCTTCTTCCGAGTCAGACATTCCTGCCCATCGCGTCGTGAACAGCCAGGGAATCCTTTCCGGGAAAGATGCGTTCGGCACTCCGGACCGGATGCAGAAACTGTTGGAAGCAGAAGACGTAACTGTCATTAATGACCGGATCCAAAACTGGAAATCTGTCTTCTGGAATCCGCTGAAAGAAGTCGGCCTGGAGTAAACAACCTTGTCTATGGACTAATCGAGCATCAGGCTCATATAGGCTTCCCGGCTCTGATAACCGAGCAACAGGCGCGTCAGCGATTGCGTCTCCATCTCTTTTAGTTCCCCGATGTTCAGCACAGAGTTTTCATGGGTGGATGCCCAATGATGTATGAGGCGGTCACGATCGAGCACACGTGCCATTCCCAGCGGGAAAGTGCCCGGCCCGGTGAAAGAAGTCCGGTAAATAGCCTTCTCTACTTTGTTTTGCGTCGTTGCTTCCTGAAGGAGCAGATTCTTAATGTGATCATTGTCGTACATTAACTCCCTGACATAAATATGGTTGTCGGCAGGATAGAAAAAGATCATCCCGATCGGCTCTTCCCGGACATTCAAGGCAGTCAGCATCTGTCCGCCGGACTGTTGCAGGTCGCGCAGGATTGTGACGAAGTCGTCATAGCCGTGCAACACATAGCAAGTGCGTTCACGCTGTTTCTTATCGAAGAATTTATAAAGGGTTTCCATGGAAGGAACTTCCGGCGGGACAATCAATATGCCTTGTTCCCAAGCGATCTCGTAAGGGCGGATATAAGTCTCTTCCGAGTAGTCGAAAGCCTCCGTATAGCCTAAGTCACGATAGTAATCAAACAGCCAGGGATCGGCCGGGATAATAACAGTCAGGGCCACTTTCCGGCTTTTCATCACTTCGAAGGCTTCCTCTATCAATTGGCGCATAAGTCCTTGGCCGCGTTCGGAAGGAAGCGTACAGGCTCCATAGATGTAATTTACGGATATTTCCGTTCCGTAATAGGTCATGACATACGGAAGCATTTGAAGGGCGGAAACGATCTTCCCGTCTTTTTCTATAAACAAAGCGTTCTCCTTTTTATAGACGCGGTCGAAGAACAGGCTGATAAATTCTTCGCTGTCGTCGAAAGAGGTACGCCATAGATCGATCAATTGAGGCTTGTTGTTATCCATTGTTCATTTTATTTTGCAGGTTTCTTTATTGCTGCGGATTTTTCCAATAGAATGAACGGGTTATACGAAAGTTTAGCCTTACGCAGGCCGGGAATACCCAAGTCTTCCTCCCGGTTCACATAGATATACTTTTCCGGCAGGTGAGAGGCAAATTCTTTGTTGATAACAGCATAAGCGCCCTCATAGTTCACATCCGCCTTTTCGACATGTACGCCGAATGTGTTATGATTGATAGGAGCGCCGAAAGAGAAAGCGACGATCTGATGATCTACGCAGATGGCGCCGCCTATCAGTCCTAATTCGTTGAAATGGTTCAGAGCATAGTTCATGGAGCGGCGTTCGTCGTTCAGATCCTCTTCGTCATTGTCTATCCGGTTCGCCTTATACCACTTACATTCGAGTTGGAGGCATTCGGGAACCAGTTCCGGCGTGATAGGAATATATTTGTATGCGTATTTCTTATTGAAGTTGTTGATATGATTGCGTTTCGACTGGTACTTTTTCCCTTTCAGGGTTGCCAGATCTTCGCGCAGGTAGATATAATCGAAATAGTCCCGTTCGGGGATATAAAAGAATCCGCCGGGGATTGCCTTTTCCAGTTCTTCTTTGGCATCGGATGTCACGCCTAACATACAGAGCGGATGCCCTTGTTCGAGAGAATCGGCTTCAAGCAATTCGATCGCCTTTTGCAGGTTTCCCTGTCCGGTAGGTGTCATGTAGGCAACTCTTGTCTTATTCTCGATCCAGAAACGGATCAGCAGGCAACCGTCTACGACAGCATACTCGCTGTCATACAAAAACCGCCAACTACAGATATTGGAAAATGAATAATCGCAATTCTTGTAATTGCTCGGTATTGTAAAAGAGGTTATAATGTCTTTATCTTCGATTTTGATCGGTTTAAACGGTATCTTCATCTTTTTCTTTTTTGAGGTACAAATATAGAACTAATTAATATGTATGAATGTTTTCAAACAAAGAAATTCAATCAATTTTGTATATCGCCGGATAAACTCTATAAATGTTATTAATAGGGCTTTAAGTAAATATAAAAATGATTGTGCATATTGAACTTAGCTTTATCTTTAAGTGTTCGGAGTGTAATGTTTTATTTTAAAGTAAAAAGGATATGAGCACAGAAAAAATATTACCGATTGATCTCTATCATGCCGTGTCGACTGCAAATTTGACATTGGATAGTTCTTTAAAAATCATTCACGTCGAAGCCGGGCAGGATTACGATTTACTTCCGATGGAGGCTGGGACCCTTGCTGTGATCTGCCGGAGTGGAAGGTTTGTATCTAAAGCTCTCGATCAGGAATTTACCATAACGGACGGACAAGTCTTTCTGGCTGCAACAGATGATATAAAGGAAATATCCCGCTTTTCAGAAACAGGTTTTGAAGGTGTTGTCATCTATGCCGGCAGCGACCTGCTGATCAACCGGCAACGATTAATGTACCGGGATATTACGCCGGAGGAGATGGAGGAAACCGATCTTTATCTCCGGTTGATCCAGTCGCAGCTTGAACGGATGAGCGATGTCCGTGTTAAAGTGGTCGAATCGTTGTTGCGTGCCCTTATCTTCTATCTCCAGCAAGGGGGGAATATCGCCGACGACCGGGACAGCCGGATCCCACCTATGTTCCGTGATTTTGCTTTGCTGATAAGTCGCTATCATCATTATCCTGTCTATTATTATGCAGAGAAACTGGGTATGACTTCTATGGAACTGAATAGTAAATGTAAATCATATTCCGGCGTATCGGCGGCAGAATGGATCAGCCAGTATGTCTTGCTTGAGGCAAAAGATCTGCTGATTAAAACCCGTCTGCGACCTTCGCGCATCGCCGTGATGCTGAATTTCTCAAATTATGATACCTTTGCACGTTGGTTCAGGCGCCATACCGGGGAATTGCCGGGAAACTGGAGGTAATGGAAATTGAAAATTGAGAATTGAAAATTAAGATACCATGAAATGGACATTCGAAAACGCTAAAATAAAGGGGCGGATCATTCTGACTGATGTGCTTCATGAAGACGTCGGCCTTCTGAAAGATAAAACTCTGTATAAGTTTATTTGGGTAAGCTCCGGAGAGGTAGAACTGGATATCGATCATCAACAAATCATCTTGAAGAAAGGACAGTTGGTGCCGCTTTCTCATTTGCATCATCTGGAATTTGTGCGGGTGGAGGGTGTTTGTTATACGTTGATGTTCAACAGTAACTTCTATTGTATACATGGAAATGACCATGAGGTTTCTTGTAACGGACTGCTGTTTCATGGCTCGTCACATGTGCTGACTTTTGTCCTTTCGGAAGAGGAACGGCGGAAGATTGACACGCTGACAGGGATCATGCAGGAGGAATTTCAGAGTTCCGACCACTTGCAGGATGAGATGCTCCGGGTTTTGTTGAAACGCTTTATCATTTTATGTACGCGTATAGCGGAAGACAGACAAGGCGTTGTCCGGGAGAATAGTTTCCAGTTCGAGACGATCCGCAAATTCCATGTCCTGGTCGATACTTATTTCAAGGAGAAGAAGCAGGTGCAGGAGTATGCGGATATGCTTAACAAGTCGCCGAAGACATTAGCGAATATCCTTTCATCCTATCATCAGCCATCTGCCATTCGCATCATCCACAACCGCATCCAGGCGGAAGCCGAACGCCTGCTGCTCTACACCACCAAAAGTTCGAAGGAAATTGCCCTGATGCTTGGTTTTGAGGATCAGGCGACATTCAGCCGTTTCTTTAAGAACGCAACAGGGTTGAGCACGACCGAATACCGCCGGCAGTACAAAAAGGAGACTGTGTAGAAAACAGGGAATATTGCCAAATCTAAGGGTAAAATCACTATCCTCTGAAATATAAGGGGTCTGTATTTTTGCATCATAGAAAAAACAGATCAATTAATAGATGCTTATCGGGAACAATCAGGTTAAATGAAATGTTCCTTAAGTAGAAAACAAAGGAGGACACGAAAAATGAAAAAGTATGATGCAATTATCATTGGTTTTGGAAAAGGCGGAAAAACACTGGCTGCGGATTTAGGTAATCGCGGATGGAGTGTCGCCGTTGTTGAACGCTCGAAAGAAATGTATGGCGGGACATGTATCAATATCGGATGTATTCCGACAAAGGTCCTGGTTCATCTTTCCAAAGTTGCCCAGTATAATCATTATACAACCTTCGAACAACGCGCCGAAGCCTTCCACAAGGCGATCGTGGAAAAAAGAAAGATTACGGCCGACCTCAGGCAGAAGAATTTCGATAACCTGGACAGTAAAGATTCTGTGACTGTTTATACAGGTACCGCTTCATTTCGTTCTCCTTATGAAATAGAAGTGAAAACCGATGGCGAAACGATCGTGTTGCAGGGGGAGAAGATATTCATCAATACCGGAGCCTCGACTGTTATCCCTTTTATAAAAGGAATCGAAAATAATCCGTTTGTTTATACCAGCACTTCCATTATGGAGCTGGATAAACTGCCCCGTCGCCTGGCGATAGTCGGAGGCGGTTATATCGGACTCGAGTTTGCTTCAATCTTTGCTAATTTCGGTTCGGAGGTCACTGTGCTGGAAGGCGGCGATAAGTTTATTCCGCGTGAAGACCGCGATATCGCTGAAGCCGTGAAGACGGTTCTAGAAAAGAAAAGCATCACAATCCGGCTGAATGCTGTCGTGCAGGAGATCGAACAGGATTCGGACATGGCAACAGTCATCTACCGCGATGCCTTGAGTGGCGAAACAATCCGCGTGGAAGCCGATGCGATCCTGCTGGCCACCGGACGCCGTCCGAACACCGAAGGTCTGAACCTGAAAGCAGCCGGAGTGAAACTGACGGAACGCGGGGCTATCGATGTGGACGACCGCTTGCATACGACTGTCAATAATATATGGGCAATCGGAGATGTACGCGGCGGTTTGCAGTTCACCTATCTTTCGCTGGACGACTACCGGATTATCCGGGATGAACTCTTTGGCGACGGAAAACGCAATACTGGCGACCGGGAAGCTGTAGCCTATTCGGTCTTTATCGATCCGCCCCTGTCGCACGTCGGCCTGAACGAAGAGCAGGCGCGCCGGACAGGACGGCATATAAAAGTATCCAAAGTGATTGCCGCCACAATGCCCCGGACCCGGACGGTCGGGCAGACGGAAGGCCTGCTGAAAGCGGTGATCGATGTCGATACGAACCAGATTCTGGGCTGCACACTGTTCTGCGCCGAGTCGAGCGAGATTATCAATCTGGTTGCGCTGGCGATGCGTACGGATAACGATTATGTCCTCCTTCGTGACAATATTTTCACTCATCCTTCCATGAGCGAGTCAATGAACGATTTATTCAACATAAAATAAAACAAATAAGAAATGAAAGCAGATATAGGATTGATCGGGCTTGCCGTGATGGGCGAGAACCTGGCGCTGAATATGGAAAGCAAAGGCTTTACCGTAGCCGTATATAACCGTAGCGCCCACGGGGAAGAGGGCGTCGTGGACCGTTTTACAGGCGGTCGCGGAAAAGGAAAACATTTCATCGGGACACATTCCATCGAGCAGTTAGTCGAGGCGGTCAAGCGTCCGCGTAAGATCATGATGATGGTCAAGGCAGGCCGTCCGGTGGACGAACTGATTGCACAACTGACGCCGTTTCTGTCGCCAGGCGATGTGATTATCGACGGAGGAAATTCGGACTTTCACGACACCGAACGTCGTGTGAAGGAGGTGGAAGATAAAGGCATGTACTTCGTCGGGACCGGCATATCGGGTGGCGAAGAAGGCGCTTTGCACGGGCCGTCTGTGATGCCCGGAGGCTCGGCCCAGGCCTGGCCGTTAGTGAAGGACGTCCTACAGGGCATTGCGGCCAAGCTGGACGACGGAACGCCCTGTTGCGAATGGATCGGAGCGGGTGGAGCCGGCCATTTCGTAAAGATGGTGCACAACGGGATCGAGTATGGCGACATGCAGCTTATTTCCGAAGCATACGCATTGCTGAAACACCGCAAGGGCTTGGACAATGACGCGCTGGCTGTCGTTTTCGACGAATGGAACGGAGGCGAACTGGATAGTTTCCTGATCGAGATCACCGCCAATATCCTGCGTTTCCGCGATGAAGACGGAAAGCCGCTGCTCGATAAGATTCTGGACGTCGCCGGACAAAAAGGCACAGGCAAATGGAGTGCGATTGCGGCAATGGACGAGAACGATCCGCTTACGCTGATCACGGAAGCCGTTTACGCCCGCCTGCTTTCCGCCCTCTATCCGGAACGCATAAAAGCCAGCGGTCTGTATGATGAGCCGGTGAAAGTGAATGAAGAGTTAAAGATTGAAGATGTACGGCAGGCATTGTATGCGGCTAAGTTAGTTTCGTATGCGCAAGGCTTCTCCCTGCTTCGCCGGGCCTCCGAACATTATGGCTGGGAGTTGGATTACGGGACGATTGCCCGTATCTGGCGCAAAGGATGCATCATCCGTTCCGTCTTCCTGCAGAAGATTACGGAGGCCTACAGGAAGAATCCGGAACTGGAAAACCTGTTGTTCGACAACTTTTTCCGCGACAAGATCCGGACGGCTCTTCCCGCTTGGCGCCAGGTGGTGGCGGATGGCGCACTCGGCGGCGGGGCTTTGCCTGCCATGAGTTCCGCCCTGAATTACTTCGACGGATTGCGCACATTACACTCGGCCGCCAACCTGATCCAGGCGCAGCGCGATTATTTCGGTGCACATACCTACGAACGAACCGACCGCGAGCGGGGACATTTCTTCCACACTAATTGGACAGGCGAGGGAGGCAACACGGTTTCCGGAACGTATAGCGTCTGAAATGACTTTTCGGGATTCCGGAAACCTCCAAAAATGATTTTTGAGCTTTTCCAGAATCTGGCCACCATTAAATTTTTAAAACAGATGAAAACAGCAAGCGATCAATTATTAGTTATATTCGGAGCATCCGGCGACCTGACGGGACGGAAGCTCCTGCCTTCGCTTTATGAACTGCATGTGCGGGGATTATTGCCGGAGCGTTTTTGCATCCTGGGTGCAGCCCGCACGGATTATTCAGACGACGAATACCGTGTCCTCGAGAAGGCACACATCCGGGAAGCCCTGAAAAAGAAAGAGGTGGACGAAGCCGAACTGGACAACTTCCTCCGCCGCGTCTTTTACCTCTCGTTCGATTCGACCAACGCCGCCGAATATGGCAAACTGAAGGATCGTATCCACCAGCTACAGCACGAGGAGCAGTTGCCGGACAAGATCATCTACTATCTTGCCACGCCGCCCCTGATGTATGAACTGATCCCAACCTGCCTGAAAGAAAGCGGGCTAAACGTTCCGGAGAAAGCGGACGGCTGGCGCCGGGTGATCGTGGAGAAGCCTTTCGGCACGAGCCTCGAATCGGCACAGAAACTGAACAAACATCTTTGTCACATCTTTGACGAAGAAGAAATCTACCGTATCGACCATTATCTGGGAAAAGAGACGGTGCAGAACATCCTGGTGCTCCGCTTTTCCAACGGCATATTCGAGCCGCTGTGGAACCGCAACTACATCGATTCGATCGAGATCAGCGCCTCCGAAACATTAGGCGTAGAGAATCGGGGAAAGTATTATGACGGAGCAGGCGCCCTGCGCGACATGATCCAGAACCATTTGATGCAGCTCATGGCGTTTACGGCTATGGAGTCGCCTTCGGTTTTCGACCCGGAGCCGATCCGCGACGAGATCGTGAAGGTCTTCCGCGCCCTGCGTCCTTATAAGACGCACGATATGGACCACCTGATCGTCCGCGGCCAGTACGACGGATACCGGACGGAGAAGAATGTCGCCCCCGACTCGACAACAGAGACATATGTCGCCATGAAGATGTTCATCGACAATTGGCGTTGGAGCGATGTCCCTTTCTATATCTTTACAGGCAAGAAGTTGCCGGAAAAGAGTTCGGAGATCGTGGTGAACTTCAAGTCGACGCCTCATCAGCTGTTCGCCGGACAGTGTTCGGGAGGTTCTTGCAACAAGCTGATCATCCGCATCCAGCCGGACGAGAGCATCACGCTGAAGTTCGGCCTGAAGATGCCGGGTGCCGGTTTTACGGTGAAGCAGGTGGGAATGGATTTCCGCTATGACTCGCTCTCGAAAAGCTATCTGCCGGACGCCTATGAACGCCTCTTGCTGGATGCCATGCTGGGCGACTCGACTTTGTATGCCCGCAGCGATGCCTTGGAAGCCAGCTGGCGCCTGATTGACCCGATCCTTCACCACTGGAAAGAAGAAGGAGCGAAGAACCTCTTCTTCTACGCCCCCGGCGAAGATGGTCCGCTCGAAAAAGCCCGCTTGGGCATGGTGCCGAAGGATTGCCCTTGCCAGACTTGCGGGTAATAATTTGCCAATGTGCAAATATGGCGCTTCGCTAAATGTGCCAATGAGAGTGTATTGCTTACATTGGCATATTGGCACATTATCACATTAACACATTATTCATTATGAAAATAGAGAATTTTAAAACCGATAAAGAAGCCCTTCAGGCCATGACATCCTGCCTGATCGGGTATATGGAACGGAAGACGGACGGTCATCCTTTCAATCTGGCCCTGTCGGGAGGAGAGACAGCAAAGAAGATGTTCGCCCTTTGGGTGGAAGAATATAAAGAGAGGATCGATTGGGATAATATCCGTTTCTTCTGGGTGGACGAACGCTGTGTTCCGCCGACTGATCCGGACAGCAATTATGGCCATGCGAACGAGCTTTTGTTTAAGCCGCTGCATATCCCTGAAGATCATGTGCACCGCATTCACGGCGAAGTGGAGCCGGGGACGGAAGCGATGCGCTATTCACGCATTGTAAAGGAATACCTCCCCCGTCACGGACAGTTGCCCTATTTCGATTGCATTATCTTGGGAATCGGCGGAGATGCGCATACGGCATCCATTTTCCCGGACACATTGCCGCTTCTGACCGATAGCCGCAATTACGCTGTGTCGCAGCATCCGGGAACAAGTCAATTCCGTATCACGATGACCGGTCCGCTGATCCTGAACGATTCGCCTTTGCTGGTTCCCGTCCTGGGCGTCGGAAAGCAGGAAATGCTGGAGGAACTGAAAAAAGGCTATTCCCCTACAAATCCAACGCCTGCCGCCTATATCCTGACACATGCGGTGGAGGCGGTCGTTTATACCACGACTGTATAGACGTTCCCTGATTCTTCAGGGCTGCATTCGGATAGTTCAACCCCGAATCGGGCAGCTTTAAACGATTCTTATTTCAAGGCAGAGATACGCTGGATATCTTTGCCTTTGTTATTTTAAATAGATGAATATATGTTTAAAGCAATTGTCCGTTTTTCTGTCCGGAAAAAACTGTTTGTGGGATTGACGGCCCTGTTCCTGTTGATTGGAGGAATCTATGCAATGCTGACGCTTCCGATCGATGCCGTCCCGGACATCACCAATAATCAGGTGCAGATTGTGACCGTTTCGCCGACACTGGCTCCGCAGGAAGTGGAGCAGCTGATCACCTTTCCGATTGAGATCGCGATGAGCAATATTATGAATGTGGAAGAGATCCGTTCCGTTTCCCGGTTCGGACTTTCGCTCGTTACGGTTGTCTTTAAGGAAAGCGTGCCGACGCTCGATGCCCGGCAGCTTATCAACGAGCAGATACAGGCGGTGTCCGGTGAAATCCCTTCCGAACTGGGAATGCCTGAGCTAATGCCGATCACGACGGGATTGGGGGAGATTTACCAGTATATATTGAAAGTCGCGCCGGGCTACGAAAAGGAATATGACGCCATGGAACTGCGTACAATCCAGGACTGGATCGTGAAACGGCAGCTTTCCGGCATTCCCGGCATCGTGGAGATCAATAGCTTCGGCGGCTATCTGAAGCAATACGAAGTGGCGGTCGATCCGGACGCCCTCTATTCGCTGAACATCACAATCGGGGAGGTGTTTGAGGCATTGAACCGCAATAATCAGAATACCGGCGGCAGTTATATCGAAAAGGTGAACCGGGCCTATTATATCCGTTCGGAAGGAATGATCAGCCGGACAAAAGACATCGAACGCATCGTGATCACTAACCGGGGAGGAATCCCGATCCACATCAGTGATGTGGGGACAGTCCGTTTCGGTGCCCCGAAGCGTTTTGGAGCGATGACGATGGATGGCGCCGGAGAATGTGTCGGCGGGATCGCCATGATGCTGAAGGGAGCCAATGCCAACGTGGTGACGAAAGAGCTGGAAGCCCGCGTGGAAAAGGTGCAGAAGATGTTGCCGGAAGGGATAAGCGTCGAGCCCTATTTGAACCGGTCGGAGTTGGTGAACCGGAATATCTCGACTGTCGTCAGGAATCTGATCGAAGGCGCATTGATCGTGTTTATCGTTCTGATGCTGTTTTTGGGGAATGCCCGGGCGGGATTGATTGTCGCTTCGGTGATCCCGTTGGCGATGTTGTTTGCATTCATTATGATGCGCCTGTTCGGAGTGTCCGCCAATCTGATGAGTTTGGGGGCGATTGATTTCGGTATTGTTGTGGACGGTTCGATTGTGATTGTCGAAGGCGTCCTGGCGCATCTTTACACCCGCCGTCTGGCGGGCCGGACGCTGTCGCGGGCGGAAATGGATGCCGAGGTCGAAGCCGGTGCGGGCGGTGTCGTGCGGAGCGCTACTTTTGCCGTCTTCATTATCCTGATTGTCTTTTTCCCGATCCTGACACTTTCGGGGATCGAAGGGAAATATTTTACGCCGATGGCGAAGACGCTGGTGTTCTGCATCATCGGCGCCCTGATCCTTTCGCTGACTTATGTGCCGATGATGGCATCCCTGTTCCTGAAACGGACGATTTCGGTGAAACCGACATTTGCCGACCGCTTTTTTGCCGGTTTGAATAAGATATATAAACATGGCCTGGATTTCTGCCTGCATCACATTGGCGTGACAGTCGTTTCCGCCTTTGCCTTGCTTGCCGCTTCCCTGCTGCTCTTTACCCGGCTGGGCGCCGAGTTTATCCCGACGCTCGACGAAGGCGATTTCGCCATGCAGATGACGCTTCCGGCCGGTAGCTCGCTGACACAAAGCATAGAGTTGTCCCGCCAGGCACAAAAGGTGTTGAAGGATAAATTTCCGGAGATCAAACATGTCGTGGCTAAAATCGGTACGGCAGAAGTTCCCACCGACCCGATGGCTGTGGAGGATGCAGACGTGATGATCATCATGAAGCCTTTTAAGGAATGGACATCCGCCTCAAGCCGTGCCGAAATGGTAGAAAAGATGAAAGCGGCCCTCGAACCGATCACCGGCGCCGAGTTTAACTTCAGCCAGCCGATCCAGTTACGCTTTAACGAGTTGATGACGGGAGCCAAAGCGGATATCGCGATCAAACTGTATGGAGAAGATATGGAAGAGCTATATGCCAAAGCGAAGGAAGCATCCAAATTCGTGGAGAAAGTGCCCGGTGCATCCGACGTCATTGTCGAACAGGCAATGGGACTCCCGCAGTTAGTCGTGAAATACGACCGCGCCCGGATTGCCCGTTACGGGATGAATATAGAGGAACTGAATACGATTATCCGGACAGCTTATGCCGGTGAAGCCGCCGGCGTAGTGTTTGAGAACGAACGCCGTTTCGATCTCGTTGTCCGCCTGGACAAGGAAAAGGTGGCGGATCTGAATCTTGACAAACTGTTCGTCCGTACTGCTGAAGGCGTGCAGATTCCGGTAGGAGAGGTTGCAAACATCGAACTGGTGAACGGTCCGTTGCAAATTAACCGGGATGCGACGAAGCGGCGTGTCGTGATCGGGGTGAATGTGCGCGATGCGGACATCCAGCAGGTCGTTGCCGATATCCAGTCGACGTTGGAGAAGAATATCAAGCTCAGTCCCGGCTACTATTTCGAGTACGGCGGTCAGTTCGAGAACCTGCAGAATGCGATCGATACGCTGTTGATCGTGATTCCGGTGGCTCTGTCATTGATCCTGCTACTGCTGTTCTTTGCTTTCAAGAGCGTGACTTATACGCTGGTGGTCTTTTCGACTGTGCCGCTGTCGCTGATCGGGGGGATTGTAGCGCTCTGGCTGCGTGGATTGCCATTCAGTATTTCGGCCGGCGTCGGCTTCATTGCGCTGTTCGGGGTTGCCGTGCTGAATGGTATCTTGATGATTAATCATTTCAATGACTTGCGGAAACAAACAAAATATCAGATGACGACAAATAAGATTATAACGAAAGGATGCCCGCACCTGTTGCGTCCGGTATTTCTGACCGGGTTGGTGGCTTCGTTAGGATTTGTTCCTATGGCGATTGCCAAGTCTGCGGGTGCGGAAGTACAGCGGCCACTGGCTACAGTCGTGATCGGCGGATTGATCGTCTCGACGGTGTTGACGCTTCTTGTGATTCCGGTGTTCTACCGTTTGGTGAATGCCGCCCCGATCTGGTGGAAGCGGATGCGCAAGCCGGGAGGCAAAGCGCTCATGCTATTGGCTGCCGTCTTGTTATTGGTGCCGGCAACTATGCAGGCGCAGGAAGGAAAAGTCACGCTGGATGAAGCGATCGGCATTGCCCTGCAAAATCATCCCCGCCTAAAGACAGCATCTGCTGCCGTCGACCGTCTGCATGCCGCTCGGGGAGAAGCCTGGGAAGTGGCGCCGACATCCGTCAGTTATTCCTGGGGACAGATAAACGGCGAATACCGCCACGATAACCAGATGGAATTGACACAATCGCTCGGTTCCCTGCTGACGCCTTTCTATAAGAATGCCCTGGTCTCCAAACAGGTGACGACCAGCCGTTATTATCGCGAGATGGTGAAGAAAGAGATCGTAGCCGAGGTGAAACGTGCCTGGGTCTATTACCAATATGCCCTGAACCTTTGTTCCCTTTACCGGGAGCAGAACGACCTGGCTTCACGATTGCAACAAGCCGGCCAGCTTCGCTATGAGCAAGGCGATATCACCTTATTGGAACGGAACATGACGACGACGTTAGCAGCCGATCTTCGTACACGTTTGATGCAGGCGGAAGAAGAACTCTCGCTCGCAAGCCGCCGGCTGACATGGGCCTGTTACGCAGACCGTCCGTTGCTCCCTGCCGATACGGCATTGACGCTTCTACCGACAGAAGTAGCCGTTTCTTCCGCTTCGGAAACCTATTTGAATTATTTCAAGAGCCAGGCGGAAGAGAAACAGATGATGCTCCGGATGGAACGTAGCCGCTTCTTTCCTGAGCTTTCCTTAGGCTATGTCCGCCAGAAGATCGCTCCGCAGAATGGTTTGAACTCATGGATGGTAGGCGTTTCTTTCCCTGTCCTTTTCTTCCCGCAACATAGCCGGGTGAAGCAGGCGAAGATCGACGCCTACGTCGCCCGCATCGAGTCGGAAGCCAATATGCGGGGACTGGACAATAAAGTGGAAGAGTTGCAGGCGATCCTTCGCAAACAGTCCGAAAGCATCCGTTATTACACAACCGGTGCACTGCCCGAAGCTGACGCCCTTTTGCAAAGCGCCCTTTTGTTGTTCCGTGAAAGCGAGACCGACATCACGCAGTTTGTACAGAGCCTGAACGCTGCCCGCGAGATCCGTCGCGGTTATGTCGAGGCGGTTTATAACTATAATGTGGCAGCTTTGGAGTTGGAAATGTACACCCGGTAACATCAGAGAAGAAATAAAAAAAATAAAGATAAAGTATATGAAAAGAATATTCATCCCGGTTGCAGCTCTGTTGTTAGTCTCCTGCAACCAGACGACACAAGAGACAACACCGGTAGCCGAAACTGCCGCAGACACGGCCGCTCCCGTAACCGAAATGCAAGATACGACCGCCACGGCAAATGAGGTGGATGCCGTCACTTCCGCTACGGCTATGCCGAACCATTCCTCCTTCAACGGAATCATGGTTGTCCCGCCGCAACGCCGCGCCACCGTGACATTGACAATGGGAGGCACCGTGCACAGCACGACTCTGCTCCCCGGCGATTATGTCAGGAAAGGCAGTGTGCTGGCAACCCTCGAAAACCCAGACTTTATCAACTTGCAACAAGCCTATCTCGATGCCCGTGCCCAAACCGAATACCTGCAAAAGGAATATGAACGCCAGGAACGTTTAAGTTCGCAGGAAGCAGCCTCGCAGAAACGCTTCCAGCAAAGCAAGGCCGATTATCTTTCGATGAAAAGCCGTTTGGAAGCAGCAGCCGCACAATTGACAATCCTCGGAGTAGCCCCGGAAGAGTTGCAGGCAAACGGCATCCGTCCTTATTTAGAGGTCAAATCTCCTCTTAACGGATATGTCACGGCGATGGACTTGAATCTGGGGAAATATATCAATGCCGGAGAATCGATTTGTGACGTGGTTGACAAAGGCGAAACCTTGCTTTGCCTGACCGCCTACGAAAAGGATTTGCAGAATCTGGAACCCGGCAAGCGCGTACAGTTCCGTGTGAACGGTATGGGAACAGAGACGTTCCATGCCGTCCTCGTCTCGGTCGGGCAGGAAGTGGACGAGACAAACCGTTCGCTGGAAGTCTATGCCCGTGTAAAAGAGTCGAACACCCGCTTTCGTCCCGGCATGTATGTGACGGCGCGTGTTGAAAAATGAGTATCTTTGCCCCTATGGATATGAAGTGGATAAACAGGATCGACCGATATATGATTGCGTTGACGGTGATTTCTATCGTGGTTGCTTTCCTTACGCATTTTCCCGAACTGATTTCGCTGTTCGACCGTTCGGGACAGAATAATCTGTTTCCCGGCATGCATTGGGCGGATGTGGCGAATGAGGTATTCTTCACTTTTATCTCGTTGCTGCTGCTTTTTGCGCTGAACACTTTTCTGTTCAAGTTCGACCGTCCGACGGTGCATATTACCTGGTGGAAATTAGCGTTGTCGTTTGTCCTGACTTGGATCGTCAGTAACCTGTTGGGGAAAGGATTTGTCTTCCTGCATCATCATTTCAACATTCCGGCTATCGACGCGATGGTGCATCATTATTTGCACCCGTTACGCGACTTCCTGATCACCTGTATCGTGGTGGGAAGCTGTTATATGAGCTACCTGCTGAGACGGAGCCAGCTTGTGCTTATCGAGAACCAGCAACTCCGGACAGAAAACCTGATAAACCAGTATGAAGCCTTGAAGAGCCAGTTAAATCCCCATATGCTGTTCAACTCGCTTAACACGCTTCGTTCCCTGATCCGCGAGGCTCCGGATAAGGCGCAGGACTACTTGCAGGAACTTTCCCGCGTGCTTCGCTACACTTTGCAGGAAAACGAAAACCAGAGTGTGATGCTCCATGAAGAGATGGAGTTCGTCCGTGCTTACATCTTTCTGCTGAAGATGCGCTACGAAGACAATCTCTCGTTCGACATCCGGATTGATGAAAGCACGGAGAACTGTCTGCTTCCGCCCATGTCTGTCCAATTGCTGATTGAAAATGCCGTCAAACACAACGAGATTAGCAACCGCCGCCCGCTGACAATCCGGATACAGTCCGAAGGGCATCAGTTGACGGTCAGTAATCCGCTCCAGCCCAAACTGACGGCAAGCGGCGGCACCCGCATCGGACTGGCCAACCTGGCTAAACGCTACCGCCTCCTTTTCAGAAAGGAGATCGCAGTCAGTGAAGAAAATGATACGTTTGTAGTGACGATTCCTTTGATATAAATGACATGAAAGCACTTATTATAGAAGATGAAAAAGCGGCAGTCCGCAATTTGCAGGCATTGCTGTCGGAAATAGCGCCGGATATGGAAATCTTGGCCGTATTAGACAGTATTACCGAGACGATAGATTGGTTCGGCGCTCACAAAATGCCCGACCTGATTTTCCTGGATATTCATCTGGCGGATGGTTCCGCATTCGAGATATTCGGCCATGTGGATATCACCTGTCCGATCATTTTTACAACCGCCTACGACGAATATGCTTTAAAAGCATTTAAGGTAAACAGCATCGACTATCTGCTCAAGCCGATCGATCCCAGCGATATCAGGAAAGCACTCGATAAACTGGAGCGTTTGCAAGGCGAACCTGCCGGCAAAGAGCCGGACTATTCGACCCTAATCCGTGCGCTAAAAAAGGAGGAAAGTTATAAGACCCATTTTTTAGTCCCCATCAAAGGCGATAAGCTGTTACCTGTCTCTGCCGAAACAGTTCTTTTCTTCCATATCGATGAAGGGATCGTAAAAGCGGTGCTTGCAGACGGAAAAGAATGTGTTTTCCCCCAGACTCTGGATGAACTTTCCGATTGTCTGAATCCGGTTTTCTTCTTCCGGGTGAACCGGCAATATCTGATCTCGCGTAAAGCCATACAGGATATCGACCTTTGGTTTAACGGACGGCTGTCTATCAACCTGAAAGTGCCGGTCCCGGAAAAAATACTGGTCAGCAAAGCACGGGTAGGAGAGTTTAAAGAATGGTTCTCACGATAAACCCTTTATTTTGCAGTCTTCATCGATAACTTTTCGAGGAAGTAAACAAGTGCAAAACCTAATATCATCAGGCCGACAGCCTCTACGATAAACTGGTTCGGCATGATGTTTGCCTCTACGAGAGGTTTAACGAGGCCATGGCTGTCCGTATAAGTCTCGATTGTCTCTTTCCAGGGCCACACCTTATTCAGCGATCCTAACATAAAACCGGCCAATACGGCAATCGTAATGTCGTGGAACCGGCGGAGAGCAAATGACAATATGCGTGAGAAACTCGTAATACCGATCGCTGCACCACCGATAAACACCAGCATCACGGGTATATTGAATGTCTTCACCGCCTCCATGATGTAGAAATATTTACCTAAAAGCACCAGAATAAAACTGCCTGATATCCCCGGCAGGATCATCGCACAGATGGCAATTGCCCCGCAAAGGAAGATGAAGAGCAAATTGGACGGCGTTTCAGCCGGAGTGGCAACCGTTATATAGAAAGCGACTATGATTCCGATAATATAACTCAGGATCGTTTTCCAATCCCATTTCCGGATATCTTTGGATACGAACCAGGTTGAAGCTAGCACCAGGCCGAAGAAGAAAGACCAGACGAGAATCGGATGATCTGTCAGCAACCAGGTAATGATCTTGGCCAGTGAAAAGATACTGATCCCGATCCCGGCAACAATAGACAACAGGAAATTTGCATTTATCGCGTTCCAGAAAGCTGCAATCTTTCCAGTAAAGAGCAGTTTCAGGCTGGATGCGTTAATACTTTTGATCGAGTCGATCAACTCTTCATAGATCCCGACAATGAAGGCGATGGTCCCGCCCGATACGCCAGGCACGACATCCGCCGCACCCATACCCATGCCTTTTAAAACTAAGAGGCCGTAGTCTTTTAGATTTCTTTTCATGTTTAGTTGTTATTATCCTTATTATTGAGGAATTCTTTCACCAGATCTTCCGGAGCAATATGTTTATAGCTTGTCTCATCGGTAATTTTATCAAAATTGAGGCCGGAGTTTTTCAGATATTCGAACACTTCGCTGGGAGAGGTCTGCCGGAAATGCTCCCCGAAATGTTTCATATCTCCTTTTGCCAGATAAGCCATTGCCAGGTGGAGATGCATCTGAGGCATTTTCGGATTGGCATCGAAGACTTTCTTATAATATTGCAAAGCCTTGTCTATATCCCCTTTCATATACAGATATTGACCGGCATGGAACAGGCTTTCGAAATCTTCCTGATTTTTGTCATCCGACTTGTCGAGGACATTAAACAGGCGGTCTGTCACCTCCACAGCCTTCTTTTCCTCTCCGTTTTCCAGATATGTCAAAGCTAACAGAGAGAGGATCCGAACGTTTTTAGGAAACAGCTTGGAGGCTTTCATCAGATTGTCGGAAGCCTCTTTTTCACGTCCCGTCTCGACACAACAACGGATATAATTAATGTAAGTGCTGGAATCTTCCTGCAAACCGTTCCGGCTAAGTTGTTCTTTCAATAGGTCATAAGCCTTTTCGTAATCTTCTAACTTTACATAACATTCGGCAAGCAACGGTGTGATACGGGCGCGTATCTCATCAGTTGTTGCGATCTCGTTATACACCTCGATTGCCTTTTCATAATTCTCATTCATGTAAAGGCAATAGGCCTTCAGTATTTTCAACTCTTCATCCGAATCGTCACAGGTAAGGGCAAAGTCGAACGCTTCGATTGCTTTCTCATAATCCCCGCTGATCGAATAGAGGCGGCCGAGTGTAAACCAGTAATCATTGGAATAAGGATTCTTGTCGATCAGTTCGTTACAGATCCCGATCGCTTTTTCGATATCGCCTTCAATTTCCAGATTATAGCAAAGCTCGTCTTTCAAGATCAGATTATCGGGGAAGAGCATCAGCCCGCGATTGATGTAATCGTGTGCCTCCTTATTCATTTCCGCATCGCCCAGGATAGGAGCGATATATTCGAATATAGTTTCCAGATATTCGCATTTATCGGCAATGAGTTTCTCCGTATATTCGACTACTTTATCGTATGAATCTTGCATGACGTAACATTCCAGACGTAGCATGTCGAGATCCTGATTGTCCGTTTCGGCGATTGTCTCGATCAGGGCAAGAGCACTTTCATAGTCTTCGTTATAGACGAACGACTTGCATTGCCTGACCTGTAAATCAGTATTACCGGGATGAAGCCTCAGGCCTAAGGCCAAGACTTCATCGTAGTAAGTATAATCGTCAGATTCTTCAAAACTGTCCAACAGGCTATCTATCTCATCGGCATCAAAATAGGCGTCCCTGCCTTCCTTGTGACCGGACAGATAGCGCTGTAATAGACGTGAGATACCATCTTTTTTCTTCATTGGCACATTGAACTATTGGCACATTATTTATCTTTCACCTTACTCCAGGTATCTTTCAGGGATACGGTACGGTTAAAGACTAATTTACCGGCTGTGGAATCTTTATCCACATTGAAATAACCGATACGTTGGAACTGCAGGTAATCGAGCGGTTTGGCATTTGCCAGGAACTTTTCGACATAGCAGTTTTCCAGTATTTTCAGCGAGTCGGGGTTGATGATCTCTTTCATTGCTTCCAACGCCGAACAGTTCTTGGCTTCGCGGATGGCAGCCAATTCGTCGCGCGGGTTCTCCACGTTCCACAAGCGGTCGTACAGGCGTACTTCGGCCGGCAGGCAGTGTGCGCAGCTCAGCCAGTGGAGCGTGCCTTTCACCTTCCGGTTACTGTCCGGCATACCGCTCTTCGTGTTCGGGTCGTATTCGCAATAGATCTCTTCGATATTGCCGTCAGCGTCTTTCTTACAACCTGTGCATTTCACGATGTAGGCGTTTTTCAGACGTACTTCCTGTCCCGGTGTCATGCGGAAGAACTTTTTCGGAGCATCTTCCATGAAGTCTTCGCGTTCGATCCACAGCTCGCGGCTGAATTCGATCGTATGGCTTCCTGCCGACGGATCTTCCGGATTATTGATCGCTTCCATCTCTTCAACCTGTCCCTCGGGATAGTTGGTGATAATCAGCTTGACCGGATTCAGAACGGCCGATACGCGAGTCGCACGGGTGTTAAGATCTTCGCGGACAGCGCTTTCCAACAAGGCAAATTCGTTCAACGCGTCGTAAGTCGTGTAACCGATCTTGTCGATAAACTTGTGAATGGATTCCGGTGAATAACCGCGACGGCGGAAACCGCAGATCGTCGGCATACGCGGATCGTCCCAATCGTTTACCAATCCTTCCTTCACCAACGTCAACAGGTTACGCTTGCTCATCAGCGTGTAGCTCAGGTTCAGTTTGTTGAACTCGGTCTGACGCGGACGGTTATCGTTTAGGTCTTTGCCCTCTTTCAGCCAGTCGATGAAGAGATCATACAGCGGGCGGTGTACCACAAATTCGAGTGTGCACAGCGAATGGGTGACGCCTTCGAAGAAGTCGCTCTGTCCGTGTGCAAAGTCGTACATCGGATAGGCTTTCCACTTGTCGCCTGTGCGGTGGTGCGGAGTCTTGACGATGCGGTAGATGATCGGGTCGCGGAAGTGCATGTTTGAATTGGCCATGTCGATCTTGGCGCGCAACACCATTGAGCCTTCTTCCAGCTTGCCGCTGTTCATCTTGTTGAACAGTTCCAGGCTCTCTTCAATCGGTCGGTCGCGGTACGGGCTGTTTGTTCCCGGTTGCGTCGGCGTCCCTTTCTGGGCCGCAATTTGTTCGGAAGTCTGTTCGTCGACGTATGCTTTTCCTTCCTTGATCAGCTGGACTGCAAAGTCCCAGAGTTGCTGGAAGTAATCGGATGCGTAATATATATTATTCCAGTGGTAACCCAGCCATTCAATGTCTTCCTTGATGGCATCCACGTATTCTAAATCTTCTTTTACGGGGTTTGTGTCGTCGAAGCGCAGGTTGCAGACGCCGCCATACTGTTCGGCAATGCCGAAATCCAGGCAGATGGCTTTGGCATGTCCGATATGCAGGTATCCGTTTGGTTCGGGCGGGAAACGGGTCTGTACGCGTTCGCCGTTTTTACCTTCCGCCAAGTCTTTTTCAACCATTGCTTCAATGAAGTTCAAGCTCTTTTTGCCTTCTTCTTCGTTCGTTTTGATATCGCTCATCTTTGTAGTTAAATGTTTTCTATTCAAAGTTTGCAAAGATACAAAAATAAAGGGCGGAATGCAACTGATAATCGAAAAATCTTTTCATCCACGATCACGATCTCTCTCGCGCACACACGATGATGATGATGATAATAAGATTTATTTTCCTTTCCTTTATTTTCCTTTCCTTTCCTTTGTTCCGCGCTGTCGACATTTTTTGGCAAAATGTTGACATTTCCCGGGAAAATGTTGGAATCTTCCTGTTTTAGGCTTTTTTGAATTCCCAAATAGATGTTTTTGCACCTTATTGGGATTAAGTATGATTTATGAGAAGCTTCTTGTATAATTCTTGTGATATTTTAGGGCCGTTTCCTGTACTTTTTCAGGGGAATATTTGTCTCTTCCAAATTTTGTCAAAATGTCTTTTTTAATCAGTCTGCATGAAAATAAAATTTCATGGGCATAGAATTTCGATTCCATAGGCATGGAACTTCGGTTACACTTGCATGAAAATAAAGACATCTGTAGACAAGATTTCAGGTGGATGCGGAAGGAGGTGCATTTGCTTCCATATCCGCCCGGATTTTAATAGGGGGTTATTGTATTAAATCAGACTTATCAGAAGTGCAACATTCAAAACCGTTACAAGCGTTCCTAAAGCAATCAACAGGATCGTCGTGGAACGTGTATTAACGAATTTGCCCATGACTTTTTTACTGGATGTCAGGTAGACTTGTGTAAAAACAGTGATCGGGAGCTGTACGCTTAACAACATCTGGGAATAGATCAGCCCCTTGAACGGATCGCCGACAATGAAGATAATGAGCAGGGCAGGGACAAACGACAGCAGGACTCCTAATTTGGAATGGAGGTCTTTATGATTGTATGCCTCACCATAAAAGCCTGCAAAAATAGAGGCTCCGGCAATTCCGGATGTAATCGTGGATGAAATACCTGCCAGCAGAAGTGCCCCGGCAAAGATAACTCCCGCATTGCTTCCTACCAATGGAACCAACAGTTGTTGGGCCTGGTCCAGTTCATCCACTGCTATATTGTGTTTATAGAAAGCCGAAGCTGCCAGGATAATCATCGCCGAATTGATTGCCCAACCGATAACCATTGACAGCAATGTGTCGTAAAACTCATATTTCAACTGCTTTTTGATAACCGGCTCATCTTCCAGGTTCCATTCGCGGCTCTGAATGACTTCCGAGTGCAGGAACAGGTTGTGCGGCATCACGACAGCGCCCAGTACACTCATGATTATCAGCATGGAGTTTTCCGGGAAAGTCGGTTTTATCCAGCCTTCAATGGCGGCTCCCCATTGCACGTCGACCAGCGCCAGTTCATAGAGGAAAGACAGCCCGATGATCGAAACGAACATGATGATCCAGCGTTCGATCTTGCTGTATGTGTTGGTCATCAACATGCCTAAGCAGGCAATGGTCACGATCACAGCCCCGACTTTAATCGGCATCCCGAACAGCATCCGAAGGGCAATGGCTCCACCTAAAATCTCCGCTAATGAGGTGGAAACACTGGCCAGCATGGCTGAAACCAGAATCGGACGGCTCAAGGTTCGCGGCATGTATTTATTTGTCGCTTCCGACAGGCAAAGCCCGGTTACAATTCCTAAGTGCGCAACATTATGCTGGATAATGATCAGCATGATAGAAGAAAACGTAACCACCCAAAGCAGCGCATACCCGAATTCCGAACCTGCTGCTAAATTAGTCGCCCAGTTCCCCGGATCGATAAACCCTACGGTTACTAACAGTCCCGGACCGATATATTTCAGAAGATCCAAAGCTCCCGCGCTTGGACGGTGATTGATTTTGAGTTTGTCTAATAAGTTCATTATTGTGATTTTATGTTATTATATAAATGATGATTTAACGGTGCGTTTCGTATCGACCGGTGGTAACTCTTTCCCCTCTTGAGAGGGGGCAGGGGGTGTGTAAATTTTATTTGATATACAGAAAGATAACACACCCCTTATCCCCTCTCAAGAGGGGAAACAGA
>URZO01000007.1 GCA_900552465.1 uncultured Parabacteroides sp.
GATGGCGGGTCAAGCCCGCCAGGACACAGACGCTATAAATAGGACTTTTGACACATCCCCTTTTTTTGTTAACCCTATTTGTGTAAACAAAATACAAAACGCAATTTTTCAAAGAGATTTTCTTCAAATCCTCCGACACTCCGATACTGATTTTTCCAATATAATGATTGTAAGCTGTTTATATGTAGTGTTGATTTCTGTTTGCCGACACTAACCCGGCATTTATCCGGCACTGACCCGACACGATTGTCGTAAAACCCTCAAAATAGGTCGAAATTGATTCTTAACGATTGTAAGTGAAAGTAAACGAGATGTTAATGAGACTGTTTGGAGATGATATGAGGAATTAATTCAAAAGCAAGGAAGAACTATCTTATAAGTAACGATAAACTAATTCACGGATAACCAATCATTAATAATAGGGTGTACATCCTATTATCAATACCCTGTAGACCGTATATGTGATACCCTCTACACCCAATTCCGTATACGGTGTACACCGTATACGGAATCTCTCTTTACCCGTGAATTAGTTCATGCTTTATTTCCGGTTAGTATATAATGTACTCCCGGTTAGTTTTTAATGATGGAACAGACGCACGCCGGTGAATGCCATTGTGATACCATATTTGTCGCAGGTGTCGATCACATGGTCGTCGCGGACGGAGCCGCCAGCCTGCGCGATGTAGTCAACGCCGCTTTTATGCGCCCGTTCGATGTTGTCACCGAAGGGGAAGAAGGCGTCGGAACCCAGCGAAACGCCTTTCAGCGTATCGATCCAGGCACGTTTTTCCTCGCGGGTCAGGACTTCGGGCTTTTCGGTGAAGAACTGTTGCCAGATGCCGTCGGCCAGTACATCCTCGTGGTCGTCGCTGATGTAGACGTCGATCGTATTATCGCGGTCTGCACGGCGTATCTTTTCGATCCAGGGCAGGTTCATCACTTTCGGATGCTGGCGCAGGTACCAGATGTCGGCTTTGTTTCCGGCCAGGCGGGTACAGTGGATGCGGCTCTGCTGTCCGGCGCCGATGCCGATTGCCTGTCCGTCTTTGACGTAGCAGACAGAGTTGCTTTGCGTATATTTCAGCGTGATCAAAGCGATAATCAGGTCGCGTTTGGCTTCGTCCGGGAAGTACTGGTTCTTCGTCGGGATATTGGTCAGCAGGCTTTCGTCCAGCTTGATTTCGTTGCGTCCCTGCTCGAACGTGATGCCGAATACATCCTTGTGTTCGATGGGGGCAGGGCGGTAGGCCGGGTCGATCTTGATGACGTTGTATGTCCCTTTCCGTTTGTTCTTCAGTATTGCTAAGGCTTCCGGCGTATAGTCGGGAGCGATTACGCCGTCGGACACTTCGCGGTTGATGAGGCGGGCGGTCGCTTCGTCACAGGTGTCGCTCAGTGCGATGAAATCACCGTAAGAAGACATGCGGTCTGCCCCACGGGCACGGGCGTAAGCGGTAGCAAGCGGGGTGAGCTGAAGATCGTCTACGAAATAAATCTTTTTCAGCGTGTCGCTCATTTCAATCCCTACGGCAGCCCCGGCGGGACTAACGTGTTTGAAAGAGGCGGCGGCAGGCAGCCCGGTTGCTTCTTTCAGTTCTTTGACTAATTGCCAGCTGTTGTAGGCATCCAGGAAATTGATGTATCCCGGACGGCCGTTCAGTACTTCGATCGGCAATTCCCCTTGCAGCATGAAGATGCGCGACGGCTTCTGGTTGGGGTTGCAGCCGTACTTGAGTTCTAATTCTTTTGCCATGTTCAGAATGCTTTTATCTTTGTAGTTACATGAATAGTCGTTTGTACTCTCCTTCGAAGTTAGGCGTAAAGACGCCTTTGCCCATATTGGCGAGTATCTCGGCTTTCGGCCAGAAACGTCCTTCGTCCAGTTCGGAAGGGTCGGGGGCGAACGGGCCGTTGTAGGTGGTGCGGAAGGTGTTGACCAGTTCCTTTTCGATGGCCGATTCAAAGATGTAGCGGGTGATAAACTGAGGCGCAAAATCGGTTATCCCCAGTTCTTCGCGTACTTCCCGGCGAAGCGCTTCTTCTACCGTCTCGCCATAGTCGATATGGCCACCCACGGCGGTGTCCCATTTGCCGGGCTGGATATCTTTTGTCATCGAACGTTTTTGCAGATAAAGGTCGCCTGCTTCATTGAAGATATGCAGGTGTACGACCGGATGCAGCTTCTTCGAGCCGCTGTGGCATTCTTTACGGGTTGCCTTTCCTATTGTCTCTCCCTCCTCATTCACTAAGGGAAACCATTCTTCGTTCATTAATTTCTGATTTATATCGTTTCGCCAGCTTTTTGGTTTTTCTATTGAAAAGATGACAAGTCTTTATTTTATAGTTCATTGAACAAGTCTTCAATAGGTCTTCCTTGTAGTTTTCCTTCGCGGGCTAATTTTATATCTATACAAGCATCATTAAATCCGGCGAGAATCTCTTTTTTAGTCATATAAGGAACTTCCTCTTCGGTTATGCCATTAATGTTTATTTTTTTCTCTAATGTGACTGTGTTCATATACATTTCACTTTTGCCGTTTCTATGAATTACAAATATAGCGTTATTTTGTGAATTAGGCCTCTATTGTTAATAGGTAAAGTAATTTGTTCTGCAGAATTTGGATAAATCTGATAAGTAAATGTTATCTTTGCCAATAATATGGAATATATGAAAGAAGAAGAACATCAAGAATATAATCGTTTGCGTGAACCGATGGTTGAATATAAAGCAAAGCAACCTTTGATGCCTTCTTATGTTTATGAAGATATCAAGGTTGGTATTGAACAGGCTGATCAAGGGTTGTTAATTCCTTTTGAAGAAGTAATGTCTCGTTATCGGTAATGTACGTCTATTTTACTCCTATCGCTCAAGAACGTTTAGACTCTATCGTTGATTATTTAGATCAGATATGGGGCTATCAGATAAGGGAGGAGTTCTTATCCGAATTAGATCGTTGTATAACCTTAATTAGTGAAGATCCTGATTTATTCCCATTGCTCGATGGGTTTGCAGATGTCCGAAGGTGTGTATTGTCCTTTTATAATACATTATTCTATCGTGTGAAGGATAATCAAATACAAGTGTTAACTGTCTGGGATAATCGGATGAATCCGGCGACGCTAAATCGTATTATTTCCCAATCCCGCTAATCGCCTTTATCAGTTCCTCGTCAGTCAGTCCTTCGCCGTAAGTGGCGTAATCCATGCGGAATGTACAGCCGTTTTTGTATTCGGAGCAGCCGTAGGCTGTTTTCCCGCGCAGGATGCTACCCTTTTGGCAGACAGGGCATACCGGTTTTGCGGCGGAAGTGGTTTCCTCCGGTTGTTGAGCGGTGCCCGGTTCCTTTTTTGCGCGTGGCTTGCGCGGCTTCTTTTCCTTTGGCTCTTTTTCTGCCTGCGGCTTTTCGGGCACAGCTTGCTCGATGGTAATCGTACGGCCGGTCTGGTCGGAGAGGACGTTGAGCACGACCTGGTGGACAAGCTGTTTCAGCTCTTCCAGGAAAGTACGCGCTTCGTATGTACCCCGTTCGATCTGGCGGAGTTTCTTTTCCCAGAGACCGGTCAGTTCGGCACTTTTCAGCAATTCCTCCTGGATCGTACCGATCAGTTCCACACCGGTGGCGGTGGGATAGAGGTTCTTGCGTTCCTTGCGGATATAATTGCGTTTGAACAATGTCTCGATGATGGCGGCGCGGGTGGAAGGACGGCCGATTCCGTTCTCCTTCAAGGCGTCGCGCAGCTCGTCGTTGTCGACCAGTTTGCCAGCCGTTTCCATGGCGCGTAGCAAAGTCGCTTCCGTGTAAGGCTTGGGCGGCTGTGTCCATTTTTCGCCTAATGTCGGCTTGTGCGGTCCGCTTTCCCCTTTCACGAAGTCCGGCAGTACGCCTTCTTCTTCGGTCGGCTCGGCATCCGGGTCTTTTTGCTCGGCGCCGAAGACGACACGCCATCCCGGTTTGAGTATCTGCTTGCCTGTCACTTTGAAGTCCACCTTGCCTACTTTGCCGAGAACCGTAGTCGTCGATATTTCGCAATCCGGATAGAAGGCGGCAATGAAACGGCGCGCGACCAGGTCGTAGACCTTCCGTTCGTTCTCCGTCAGGTTGCGGGCATGCACGCCGGTCGGGATGATCGCATGGTGGTCCGTCACCTTCGAATTGTCGAACACGCGCTTATCCTTCCTTATTTTCGCTTTCAGCAACGGGGCGGTCAGTTCGGCGTAGTCGACCAGGCCGCTCAACGTGTTCGGTATCTTCGGATAAATGTCGTCACTCAGGTAAGTCGTGTCTACACGCGGGTAGGTCGTCACCTTCTTTTCATAGAGCGACTGGATCAGTTTCAGCGTGTCGTCTGCCGTAAAGGCAAATTTCTTGTTACATTCCACCTGCAACGAGGTCAGGTCGAAGAGGCGGGGTGCATATTCCTTCCCCTTCTTTTCGGATATGTCGGTAACGGTGAAATCTTCCTGCCGGGCGATCTCCAGGAAGGCTTCCCCTTCTTCCTTTTTGGTGAATTTGCCTTTGGTGGCGGAGAAAGTCGTATTGCGGTAAACCGTTTTCAGTTCCCAATAGGGCTCCGGCTTGAAGTTGTCTATCTCGGCCTGTCGGTTTACGATCAGCGCTAAGGTAGGGGTTTGCACCCTTCCGATGGAGAGCACCTGCCGGTTTTGTCCGTAGCGGAGCGTGTAGAGGCGGGTCGCGTTCATCCCCAGCAGCCAGTCGCCGATGGCGCGGGAAAGGCCGGCTTCGTATAACGAGGTGAATTCGGTCTGTTCTTTCAGGTGTTGGAAGCCCTCGCGGATTGCCTCTTCGGTCAGCGACGAGATCCACAGGCGATAGACCGGGCATTTGCAGCCGGCTTTTTGCATCACCCAGCGTTGGATAAGTTCCCCTTCCTGTCCGGCATCCCCGCAGTTGATGACCATTTCGGCCTTTTGCATCAGCTCTTCGATGACCTTGAATTGCTGTTCGTATGTGGGATTGCTGATCAGCTTGATACCGAAACGGGGCGGGATCATCGGCAGGGAGGCGAGGCTCCACCGCTTCCAGCTGTCTGAATAGTCGTTCGGCTCCTTGAGAGTGCACAGATGCCCGAAAGTCCAGGTAACCTGATAACCGTTTCCTTCGATATACCCGTTCATCCGATTGGTTGCCCCGAGCACTTCTGCTATTTCGCGTGCCACGCTGGGCTTTTCAGCTATACATACTTTCATCCGCAATACTCTCTTTTTTGAATCAACATACAAAAATACGCTTTCCCGGCGACTTTCCGAAATCATCCGTGTGATTTTGGCTAATCTTCGTTATCTTTGGAGTGTTGTCCGGGCTTCCGGATTAGTGTAACCAACAATGTAAATATCATGAATAAATTGATCTTATTGTCAGCTTTAGGCAGCTTGCCGTTGTGTTCGCAAGCGGCGGATTATACGAACTTTATCATCATAAACCTGGACGACGTCGGCTATGGAGACTTTTCCTTTAACGGGGCGTACGGCTATACGACGCCGAATATCGACAAGATGGCCGCCGAGGGTGTCCGTTTCACCCATTTCCTTGTCGGACAGCCGATCAGCGGCGCTTCGCGTGCCGGGCTGCTGACCGGGTGTTATCCGAACCGTATCGGTTTTGCCGGTGCTCCCGGCCCGGATTCCAATTACGGCATCCATCCGGAGGAGATGACAATGGGAGAATTGCTGAAACAAAAAGGATACAGCACGGCTGTTTTCGGGAAGTGGCATTTAGGCAGCCAGCGGCAGTTCCTTCCTTTGCAAAACGGCTTCGACGAATACTACGGCTTGCCCTATTCCAATGATATGTGGCCTTTCCATCCCCAGCAGGGAGAAGTCTTTAATTTTCCTGATCTGCCGACATACGATGGGAATGAAGTGGCAGGTTATAACACGGACCAGTCCCGGTTTACGACCGACTATACCACACGTTCGGTCAATTTCATCAAAAAGAATAAGAACAAGCCGTTCCTGCTCTATCTGGCCCATTCGATGCCGCACGTGCCGCTGGCCGTTTCCGATAAGTTCAAGGGAAAGAGCGAGCAAGGCTTGTATGGAGATGTGATGATGGAGATCGACTGGAGCGTGGGCGAAGTCCTGAAAACGTTGCGCGAACTGGGATTGGAAGAGAATACGCTGGTCGTGCTGACCTCTGACAACGGTCCGTGGGCAAACTACGGGAACCATGCCGGATCGGCCGGTGGCCTGCGTGAGGCGAAAGCCACTACGTTTGACGGCGGTAACCGTGTCCCCTGCGTGATGTATTGGAAAGGAAAGACACAGCCGGGCACGACCTGCAATAAGCTGGCCTCCAATATCGACCTCTTCCCGACGCTGGCCGAGATAAGCGGAGCCCCACTGCCGCAGCGGAAGATCGACGGGGTGAGCCTTCTGCCACTGATCAAAGGTGAGAAAGGGGCTAATCCGCGCGAGTCATTTGTCTATTATTATAATAAGAATGACCTGGAAGCCGTGACCGACGGACAGTTCAAGCTCGTTTTCCCTCATAAATACGTGACATACGGCGCCTTTGTCCCCGGTAACGACGGACAGCCCGGCCAATTGACAAACCTGCAACTCTATAAAGCGGAGATGTACGACCTGCGCCGGGATCCGGGAGAACGCTATGATGTTATTACCCAATATCCGGAGGAAGCTGCCCGTCTGATGAAGATTGCCGACCGGATGCGCGAAGAATTAGGCGACAATCTTACCCGACAGAAAGGGAAGGAGCGTCGGGAACCGGCGTTTTTGCAATAGAGATTTGTCGGAAAACTATGTTTTGTAGCATGTTTTAGTTAAATAGATTTAAAGAAATGAGATTTCCAAGCAAAAGTATATGCTACATAACATAAAGTCCTTATATTTGTACTGTGTTTTTCATGGTATTAGATTTAAGGTTAACAATGAAGATTGGCTGTCCGTGATGGATAGCCTTTTTTTTGCTTATATTTGTCTCTCTGATAAATGAATGAATCCCTAATCAAATTTCCTGAAAAGAGCAATTTATACCTGATATTTTTGTCACATCCAATAAAAGGCTTATCTTTGTACACAATATGACCTCCCACGCTTCCCGTTAGAACAGCGCACCCGGGGAGGTCTTCGAGTTTTATAAAAACCTGAACTTAAAATGGAAAAAGAAATAGAAAGAAAAGAATATGCCAAAAAGCCTTTGTCTATTAAACAACAAGTAGCAAAACTTAAATCGAGAGGCTTAATTATAGATGATGAAAGTTTAGCAGAAGGCTATCTTTCGAATATCAGTTATTATCGCCTTCGTGCATATACGTTTCCTTTTCAAAATAATGTTGATAAAGAAGCAGATCATAAATTTATCAGAAAATCTATTCGTTTTAAAGACATTATAGACTTATATTGTTTTGACAGACGTTTGCGTTGCTTGATTTTTAATGCATTGGAGAAAATAGAAGTTGCCGTACGAACAAAGATTATTCAAATCTATAGTGAGTCTACGGATGACAGCCATTGGTATGAAGACGAAGCATTATTCAATAATGATATTTGTTATCTTCGAAAAAGGAATGAAGAAACCGGATTGATTGAAACAATAAAAGAATACAAATACAATATTTTAGAAGAAGAGATATTACGTGAGGTCGATCGAAGCAATGAAGACTTTATAGAACATTACAAGAGTACTTATTTCACTCCTAAAACTCCTCCTGCATGGATGGCATTAGAGGTTATATCGTTTGGAACATTGAGCCGTTTATATGAATTACTCCTGAAAGACGATAATAAAAAAGACGTTGCAAAACAGTTTGGTCTGAAGAAGATCGATATTATGGAGAATTGGTTGCATGTACTGTCTATATTGAGAAATTGTTGTGCTCACCATAGTCGTATATGGAATAGACGTTTTACTGTACGGATATTGCTACCTTACAATACCGTTTCCCCTTTTATAGATCGGGTAACTATTCCTACAGTTAAACAGAATAAATTATTTGCATACCTTTGCTGTGTAAAATACATTTTGGATATAATCAGTCCCGATAATGATTTTCAAAAAAAGTTATTAGCATTAATAGATGATGGGGGAAATCTGCTTTCGCTAAAAGAAATGGGATTTCCTGATAATTGGAAGTTTTTGAGTGTTTGGAAATAACAAACAGACAATTCAGCCTACATGAATAGCAGTAGAATAAACGGATAGCCTTTTTTTGCTTATATTTGTCTCTCCTAAAAGGATTCATTGTAACAATATATCATAGTATGGAAATGTATAAAGCAAAAGAAAGCCGGTATGCCGATATGGTTTACAGGCGTTGTGGAAGAAGCGGATTACTGTTGCCTGCCGTTTCTTTGGGATTGTGGCATAACTTTGGCAGTGTGGACGTGTTCAGCAATTTTATACAGATTGCACATGCTGCTTTCGACAATGGAATCACGCACTTTGATCTTGCCAATAACTACGGCCCTGCTTACGGATCGGCGGAAGAGAACTTCGGCCGTATATTAAAGAAAGGTTTGAGACACTACCGCGACGAGCTTATCATTTCCACAAAAGCCGGATATGATATGTGGCCCGGCCCGTACGGGAACTGGGGAAGCCGTAAGTATTTGATGGCAAGCCTGGACCAGAGCCTGAAACGGATGGGGATGGATTATGTGGACATCTTCTATTCGCACCGCCCGGACCCGCAGACGCCTGTCGAAGAAACGATGGGAACACTCGCTGATATCGTGCGCCAAGGAAAAGCGCTCTACGTAGGTATCTCGAATTATAATGCCGAGCAAACGGAAAAGGCGCTTGCCGTATTGAAGGAACACCGGGTGCCCTGCCTGATTCACCAATCACGTTATTCCATGTTGGACCGTTGGACGGAACCCGACCTGCTGCCTCTGCTGAAACAGGAGGGAGTCGGGATGATCGCTTTCTCTCCGCTGGCACAAGGAATGTTGACGGACAAATACCTGAACGGTATTCCTGAAAACTCCAGGGCGGCTAAATCTACAGGACATTTGCAACGGGAGCAGGTGACGGACGAGGTGGTTGCCAAAATCCGCCAACTGAACGAGTTGGCCGGAAAACGTGGCCAGACGTTGGCCGAGATGGTACTTGCCTGGTTGCTGAAAGATGAGCGGGTGACGAGCGTCCTGATCGGCGCCAGCTCCGTAGCCCAGTTGATGGACAACCTGAAAGCATTGGAGAATATCGCTTTCTCGGAAGATGAATTACAAACGATAGAAAATATATTAGCTTAATACTCAGCTTAATGAAACCATTCTTATATCAGGTCGCCTCCCTGTTTTACTCTCAATATGGGGCGGAGATCAGCCGGTTGGCCTTTGTTTTCCCGAACCGCCGTACAGGACTTTTCTTCCAGAAATACCTGTCGGAGGTAGCCGGGAAGCCGCTTTTCTCACCGACTATCCTGACGATAAATGACCTTTTCGTGCAACTTAGCGGCAAGCAGACTGCCGACCGGATCAGTATGCTGTTCAAATTGTATGGCATTTATCTGGAGCATAGCGGTTCGTCCGAAACGTTCGACGAGTTCCTCTATTGGGGTGAGATGTTGTTGAACGACTTTGACGACATCGACAAGTATATGGCGGATGCCCGTATGCTGTTCACGAACGTGACAGACCTGCGCGAGATTGAGAATGATTTCAGTTTTCTGAGTCCGGAACAGATTGCTGCTATCCGGACGTTCTGGTCATCCTTCTATCCGAAGGGAGATACTCCGAATCAGGAAGAGTTCCTGGCTGTCTGGCAGATTCTGTATGCTTTGTATGCAGACTTGCGGGAGGCGTTGTCTGCTGAAAATAAAGGTTATGAGGGGATGATTTTCCGGGAAGTGGTCGAGCGGATGGAGAGGGAGGAATGTTGTGACCTGCCTTATACGAAGGTTGTATTTGTCGGTCTGAACGCCCTGTCTGTGGCAGAAGAACGTTTCCTCGCCCTGTTGCAAAAACAGGGTATCGCGGATTTCTATTGGGATTATGCTTCTCCGAAGGTGACTGATCCGGATAATAAGGCTTCCTATTTTGTGGAACGAAACTTGAAGCAGTTCCCGTCGAAGTATCCCTTGGCAGTCGATGGTGAAAACACTGGCGAACACCGTTCACCTCAAATCGAAGTGATCGGTATCCCTTCCGGTATCGGGCAGGCCAAGCAGGTGTATAGCATCCTGAGCGATCTTTGCAAGGAGGATGAAATGAGTGCCGAAGAGGCCTTGAAGACAGCTGTAATCCTGCCGGATGAACATCTCTTGATCCCGGTTCTGAACGCAATCCCTGAACAGATCAGGCGGATTAATGTGACGATGGGGTATCCGTTGGCAGGTACTCCGGTGGCTTCCCTGATGGAATATATTTTAGCTTTGCAGAAGAACGTGCGTTATGTGGACAGGCAGCCGGTATTCTATTTTCGGGATGTCTTGCCGATCCTGAACCACCGTTACATAATGACGACCTCCCCGGATGTGATTTCCGGACTCGTGAAAGATATTTCGGAGAATAACAAGATATACATTTCGTATGCGGATCTGAACAGGACCGCTTTGCTATCCATCCTTTTTACTCCGGTAACGGCTGTAGATACATTCTCGGATTACCTGATCAATGTCTTGCAGGAGTTGAACAAAGCGATTGGTAGTGAAGAAAGCGACGACGAAGAGAGCCGCTTGACGATTAAGGACGTGGAGCAAGAATTTATCTTCCACTACTTTACGACTGTCAACCGGATGAAGGAAGTCATGCAGGAGGCCAACGTCGAGATGAAGATCGACACCTATTTCCGTCTGCTGAAGCGGGTGACGGATACGATTACGATTCCTTTCCACGGTGAACCTCTTTCCGGATTGCAGATCATGGGTGTGTTGGAAACGCGTGCGCTCGATTTCGACCGTCTGATCATCCTTTCCATGAATGAGGGAATCTTCCCGTTGAAGAAAGCAGCCAATTCGTTTATCCCTTACAACCTGCGTCGTGGTTTCGGCTTGCCGACATACGAGCACCAGGACAGTGTCTGGGCCTACCATTTCTATCGCCTGATCTACCGTGCCAGCCATGTCAGCCTGCTCTATGACACGCGGAGTAACGGATTGCAGACGGGCGAGGTGAGTCGCTTTGTCCATCAGCTGCATTATCACTACGAGGAACCGATACAAAACAAGTTAGTTGTCTATAATGTCTCTTCCTCCAAGACCCCGGCCCTGCAGGTCGCCAAGACGGAAGAGGTCATGAACCGCCTGGCCGTCTTCCGTAAAGACGGGCCGCGTGCGATTTCGGCCAGTGCGATCAATACGTATCTGGATTGTCCGTTGAAATTCTATTTCTCGGTTGTCGAAGGCATACAGGAGGAAGAGGAGGTGAGCGAGACGATCGAAAGCAATGTCTTCGGGAGTATCCTGCATAAAGTGATGGAGGAATTATACAAGCCTTTCTGCGGAAAGATGGTAACAGCCGATTTGCTGAAAGCGATCCGGAAAGATACGGCTGCCCTGACGGGAGCTGTTGCCCGTGCCTTCGCCGAAGTGTTCTTCAAAACAGATATTGTCCGTCCGCTTACCGGACAGAATTTCCTGATCGGCGAGATGATCCGCAAGTATGTAGAGAAGGTACTGGAACGTGATGGCAAACTGACACCTTTCCGGTATATCGAATCGGAAAGGAAGATTAACAGGCTGTTCACGCTTACGGATAGGAGCGAGATACAACTCAAGGGCTTTATCGACCGTATAGACGAGGTGCGTGATGCCGTCCGTATCATCGACTATAAAAGCGGGAGCGGCACACCTCTGTTTACATCTGTCGACGCCCTTTTCGATAAAGAAGAAACGGACCGCTCCAAAGCTGTCATGCAGGTGTTTATGTATGCCTGGATGTATGGCATGGCTCCCGCCGGAAAAGCGATACAGCCAGGCATATATTATATGCGGACACTCTTTTCTCCATCCTTCGATGCCGGCGTCTACCAACGCATCGACCGGAGCAAGACGGAGCAGGTTGTCGATTTTGCCAATTATTATACGGACTTCGAGAATGGCCTCCGGAAGTGCCTGGATGAAATATTCGGAGCAGAAACTCCTTTCATACAGACACCTAACGGGAAAGCCTGTGCGTATTGCCCGTTCAAGGATATTTGCGGGAAATAGCCGGGTTAGCTTCTGCTGAATGTCTGGCTGACAAACTTCAGGACCTCCGGCAGAGCTGTTCGCCAGTATGTCCAGGAGTGTCCGCCGCCGCGCACGCGAAATTCGTGTTTGATGTTCTTCTGCCGCATGATCTGGTGAACCTGGAAATTACCGTCCAGCAAACCGTCTTTGTCTCCGCAATCGATATAATAACGGATGTTGGGCAGTTTGTTTTCGTCCCAGTCGGAAAGGATCTTCTCGACGCTGTTCTTATGCCAGTGCTCGTCGCCCGGCCCGAACAGGCGGTTGAACAGGTCTTTGTGAGATTTGGCTTTCCGCGTATCCATGACCGAGTCGTCGAAGACGGCGGCACTAAGCGGGGCGCATGCGCAAAACATATCCGGATGGTGCAGGCTGTAGAGGAACGATCCGTATCCGCCCATCGACTGTCCGGTAATCGCGCGGCTTTCCTGGTTGCTGCGAACGCGATAGGTCTTTTCCATATAAGGGATCAGTTCTTCAAAAAACATATCTTCGTAAGGAACCTTTCCGTCATACTGGTTCACATACCAGGTGTCCCATGCGTCCGGCATGACGATGATCATCGGGACTGCCTCTTCGTTGGCGATCGCACGGTCGGCAATCGTTTTCACCTGGCCCATCTGTATCCAGTTTGTCTCGTTGTCTGTATAACCATGCAACAGGTAAAGAACCGGATAGTTCCTTTTCGAGGTGTTGTAATCGGAAGGCAGGTAGACGGAGTAAGAGACTTTCCTTCCTAATTTCTGACTGTCGAATGAGAGCGATTCGAACACGGCACTTTGTGAATATCCTGCCAGATTGACTAACAAACACAGGATAAGAGATAAGCATACTTTGTTTTTCATATAATATCGATAATTAGATTTGCCTGTTATTCGTATGTCATTACGGGCTTGACCCGCAACCTCATCCTATGCTGATAACACAGGATAAGATGAGGATGAGATGGCGGGTCAAGCCCGCCAGGACATTAATCGACAGGATAGGGGAACTGGGTCAACCCTTTGTACATAAACTGGTAAGTCGGCACTTCAACCCCTAATTCCTCAGCGGTCCGGATAACATAGCCCGTCAGTGTCTCCAGTTCCGTACGGCCGCCCCGTTTGAAATCGCTGTGCATGGACGTGGTGGAATTGTTCGGCATAATCTTCTGCGCTTCAATAGAAGAAAACACAGGGTTCTCTTTAAACCGGATGCCTTTTGCCTCTGCCACGCTTTTCAGCTCATAGCTTAATGTGATGAACATATCGATGTGGTTGGCAAGCACTTCACTTATCGTTTCATTGAAATAGGACGTAATGGTCGCAGCTGTCGAGATCATTAAGAACTTTTTCCATATCTCCAGATCGATGTCGTCCGGTACAGTTGTCAGGATACGGGCGTTAGCCAATATCTCCTGCAGTTCCTTCACCCGTTTTTTGTCTTCCTTGTTATTCCCTATGAAGACGCGGTCTTTAATCGTGAATTTCTCGATTCTTCCCGGTCTGACCAGACGGGAACCTATGTATACGCATCCTTTCCAGACTTCGTTGTCCGGTAATAATTTCTGTATGCGCTCCGTAATGTCTACACCATTCAGGAGAGGGATGATAACCGTGTCTGGTCCGATTACCGGAGCCAGTTGAGCTATATTCTCGTCCAGATCGTAACTTTTGGTACAACAGAACAGGTAATCGACCGGGCCTATCTCGGCAGGATTATCGGTTGCAAGAGTAGGCCTGGATTTTATCGTCAGGAATGTATTTTTGACTTCAATACCGTTTTCCCGGATTGCTTCCAGGTTCTTACCTCGGGAGATGAAATAAATATCTACATTATCCGAATCTTTGTAACGGGCAGCCAATAGTCCTCCGTAGTAACCGCCTACGGCCCCTATGCCTGAAATTGCTATTTTAGTTTTACTCATATTTATGTGCTATTATTCTGCAAAGATGAAAAATAAAATTGGAATAACTATATCAGTTTGAGTTCTTTTAGAAAGTCAGGGATACATTGTTCAAAATTAACACCGAAACGGTAATCTGTTTTTGCTTTGTAGGTCCGGCGTATGCTGTCTGCCGTAAAGTTTACGGCTATCTGCGCCGATTCGTTTAAGCTGAAATTATTCAGCAGCCCGGATAGCAGGGCGCTTGCAAAGATATCGCCTGTCCCATGATAAGCGCCCGGTATCCTTTGGGTGAACAGGAAACCGACTGCCTCTTCTTTCCTGTCGTAGGTCGCGGCTCCCAACTCTTCTTCTCTGAAGTAAACGCCTGTCAGTACGACTTTTTCCGGTCCGAGCTTACTTAGTTTCTTTAAGATATTTTCGATATATGCCTGTGTGTAAGGTCCGGGATGATAACTTTCTTCCAGCAATAACGCTGCTTCAGTGAGGTTGGGGACGATGATATCCGCCTTCTTGCATAGTGAACGCATGCCTGCGGCAAACTCCGGTTTGAATATCCGGTATAGTTCGCCGTTGTCTGCCATGACCGGGTCAACCAGGATCAGATTGTCTTTCGACTTGAACAGGGTGAAGAACTCTTTGACAAGATCCAGTTGGTCGAATGATCCTAAAAAGCCGCTGTATGTGGCGTCGAATTTGATGTTCAAGGATTTCCAGTGCTGCATAAATGCCCGCATATCGCCTGTCAGGTCGCGATAGGTATATCCGTTGATACCGCCCGTATGGGTGGATAAGATGGCTGTCGGCATGGCGCATGCTTCTATGCCGGCTGCTGAAAGAATGGGTAAAGCTACTGTCAGTGAGCATTTCCCAAAACCCGACAGGTCATGGATGGCTGCTACACGTTTCTGATGTTCTTTATTTTTCATATCTGATACTGATTTATCCATATAACAGCCAATCGGGGGGAATCGTTCTCTGGTGGCAGGGGAAATGCCTGACTGTATGTCGAATAGTTATTTTTATTACTTTTGTGGCAGGCTTATGTTTACTAATATGACTCATTAATATTAAAAGAGAATATGGAAAGAAAAGAAAATGCTGAAATATACCTGGCTGGCGGATGCTTCTGGGGAACGGAACATTTCTTGAAACAGATCAGAGGTGTGGAGAGTACGGAAGTAGGTTATGCGAACAGCCATGTCGCAAATCCGACCTATCAGGAAGTTTGTACCGGGAATACCGGAGCTGCCGAGACCGTCAAGGTTGTCTATAATCCGCAAATCGTCAAATTGCAGTTATTGCTGGAACTTTATTTCCAGACGATCGATCCGACCAGTGTCAACCGGCAAGGTGGTGACAGCGGCTTGCAGTATCGTACGGGCATTTATTATACGGATAAAGAAGATATCCCGGTTATTGAAGCAGCCATACATGAATTGGCAGAAGAATATACCGATCCGATTGCGATCGAAATAGAACCGCTCGTTAATTTCTATGCGGCGGAAGATTACCACCAGGATTATCTGGATAAGAACGTAAACGGCTATTGCCATATCAACCCGAAACTGTTCGAGTTGGCACGCAAAGCGAATATGTAGTTCGTATTTTAGGGGACGCAGACTACGCAGACGAGCGCAGAATAACGCAGAAATATAATTTAAATCTGCGTTAATCTGCGCTCGTCTGTGTTATCAGCGTCCGGTAAATCAGAACTTCTGCATATTCAGGTTCTTGTCCACCAGGATGCCGTCGATCGCTTTCAGGTTGAATTTAACCTTGCGTTTGGCTTTCAGCTTGATGGTGAAGAGATCCGTTGAACCTTCGAGTGTCGCCTTGTCGCCCAGGTTGACGAAAGTAGGGTAGAGCGCTTTCTGACCGCTTGTGTGCAGGCGGTCGTACGTCAGGTTCTCCATGGCTCCCAGACCGGCTGGTTCGATACCTGCGAAGTCATAGTCTTGCTGGTCGTACGGAAGGGCGAAACTCAGTGCGTTAACAGCTTTGAGATCCTTGCCTTTCACGAGGATTTCTATTGTCTCGCCTGCGTTGTAAGTCTGCTTCGGAGTGCTCAACTCGATTGTTCCGGCTACGCGGTCCGTGCCCGGATCTTCAATGCCGTCTTCCAATTGGGTGGCAACAACCGAGATGTCGTATGCGTCGATCAGGCCGTTGCGGTTGATGTCGCCGGCGCTGACGTAGTCGAAATCGCTGTCGCCACGGCGCAGACCGGTGTAGTTCATATACGAAGTCAGGTCGTTTGCGTCGATCTTCTTATCGTTGTTGATGTCGCCCGGCAGATAGCTTTCGGTTCCCGGAACCTTGAATACATACAGTTCACGGCCGGCACCGTAGTTGCCAACGCCTTCCGTGATGTGCAGCTTGATATAACGGGCTTTCGGCTGTTCCTTGAATGTGAATGTCTTCACGTCGCCGGTGCGTTCCCAGCGGAAGGAGTCGACAGCCGTCCAGTCTTCTTTATCCATACTGTAGGACACGGAGCCGGCGAGGATCGTACCGTTGCCGCCATCCTGGCGAGGCAGGTAGTCGAATTTATCCAACTGGTTGATTGTGCGCAGGTCGATAATCATATCGAACGGCATTGCATCTTTGCGGTATTTCGTGTGGAACATATCGCCCAGCTCGGCAAAGTCGAACAGACGGAAGATTTCGAAGCCTTCCTGTTCTTCGGCTGTCACTTCGCCACGGATGCCCTTAATCGCAAATTCCAGCGGGTTGGACTTTGTCTTGACAGAGACGGAAGACCAATCGGACTGGCCGTCTTTGTTGACTGCACGGACTTTGAATGTATAGTCTGTTTCGGCACTCAGGTCGTCGAACAGCAGTCCGGTGTTCTTGATCTGCGTGTACAGCATACCGTTGAACTCGATTTCGTAGAAATCTGCACCGGGGACCTTGTTCCAAGTCGGTTTCAGCGTGTAGGCTTCGATGTTTTCATCCGCCACCTGTACTGTCGGTGCAGTCAGTGAACCGGTAGAAATGCGGTGGCTGTCGCCCATTTCGAATTTGTATCCGTCAATGTTGACAATGGTTTCATTTTCGGTGATGTCCGTAGCAGCCAGCTTCACCAACAACTGCGGGTTCTTGGTGATCATAACCTTTTCAAACTCGCTTCCTTTGGTGGCGAACTTGTTCAGGTTAGGAGTTGCGTCATAGAAGTAAACATCCGTGCCGTTCAGGTATTCGTCCATCGAGCGGGCTGCGGTCAGTTTCACTTTGGAAGAGCCTACTTTAGCGGTGATCTTCTTCGGCATTTCCGAAAGGTTGATGCGCAGTTCGGTAGCCTTTTCCTTCACGAAGCCGTCGAAGTTCCCTTTTGTCGGGTGGATCGTGACCGTGACTTTATCCGGGTTATTTTTACCGTTTGAATCGATGATGGTCTTATTGCCGATCACGACTTTCACTGCCGGATCATTGTTGTTACCGATCTCTATCAGTGTCGTAGCTCCTTCGCCATTCAAATAGGCCTGTGTCCGGCCATCGTCGTCATATTCCGTAAACGAGCTGTAGCCCGATGGATAGAGTTCGTAGATACGCAGGTTCTTGTCGATTTCCTTTACATTATTATTAGGGTTCGTCATCGGGATAATCGCACCGGCTTTCACGAATACCGGCAGTTTCCAAAGCGGAGATGCGAAGTTGTTGACAACGCAGCCGCCTGTATATTGTTCACCGGTGAAATAGTCGAACCATTCGCCTTCGGGCAGGTAGATGCCGTCGCGGATGTCGTTACCCTTCTCGTCAGCCTGTGTTTCCTGATAGATCGGGGCAACGAGGAAGTACGGGCCATACATAAACTGGTATTGCGTAGCCTTACCGTATGTATAAGGATTCGGATCTTCGAGGAACATGGCGCGGATCATCGGCTTGCCGTCTACCGCTTCGCGGGCGATGCTGTAGGCATACGGCATCAGCTCCGATTTCATTTTCAGATACCAGCGATTGATGGAAGTAGCCGGTTCGCCTAAGGCATGCGGGTATTTCTCATTCGATCCCCAGCCGTCCATATTCAGCTCCATCGGCGTCCAGGTCTTCCATTGGAAGTCGCGGGTGTTCATTGCCAGGTTTTTGCCTCCGAAGATACCGTCCATGTCAGACGTGATGTTCGGCTGTCCGGAAAGTCCGGAACCGATATAAGTCGGGATGTGGAAACGGATGTATTCCCATTGTCCGCCTGTCTGGTCACCCGACCAGACACCGGCATAGCGCTGCGTACCGGCCCAACCGTCGAGGGAGATGATAAACGGACGCGCATCGTTTCCGTAATACGGCATGATATGTCCGACGTCGGCCACACCGTTCAGTCCGAATGAGTAGCCCCAGCCAACCCAGGCCACGTCTGTTTTCAGGACACGTACACCTGCGTCGCGCACTTCTTTCACGATGTCGCGTTGCAGCAAGGCGCTGATACTGTCTTTCGGATGCAGGTCCGATTGAGTCCAGAGACCGATCTCAACACCGTTCTGATGTGCGTAGTCGGTCAGGCTCTTCAGATTCTGGATATTCCCGTCCAGCGTTTCGGTCTGTCCGTAGCCGGCTCCGTAGCCGTCGTTAGGCAGCAGCCAGCCGAGTGGCATATCGTGATTCTTATAGCGGTCGATCACGGCACGTGCGGAGAACTGGTAGTTGTTCTTTTCGCCGTTCAGTGATTCTTTGATACCGCCGTTGTCTTTCTGGCTTTCCTTGTAGCGTTTGCCGTCTTCAAAAAGGATACCCTTTTCGTCTTCCACCCAGTAGTCGCGGTTGTAGGCATTCAGATGTCCCTGGTAGAAACCGAACTTAGGCAACAGCACCGGGTTACCGGTCAGCTGGTAGAAATCGTTCAGCAGGGCGACAGGGCCGTCGTTAACCATATAGAAAGCATCCAGATAGTCCGTGTCGTGAGACAGTTTCACCGTTCCTTTCTCGGCTGCGCCGAAGTCATATTTTCCCTGTTTGAAGGTGTACCACATAAAGCCGTAGCCGTTCGTAGACCAGTAATAGGGAGTGGGAGAGGCCACGCCTCCGTCCGTCCAGCTGTTCTGGTTTTCGATGGCGATTGCTTTTCCTTTATGCGAGAAGCGTCCGTTCTGTACGCCGCCGCCGTAGAAGTATTCGTCGGGGGTTTCTTTCAGCGTCAGGATTGTCTTGCCTTTTTCGTAAGCCACCGGTTTCACCTCTTCGAAGGCCACTTTGTTGGTGGCAAGGTTGGTGACTTTCAGCAAGGCGGTCGATTTGTCCAATTGCAACCGGACTTTTCCGGTCGTGATGGTCACCTGTCCGCCTTCGTCCTTGATCTCCAATGCGGATACCGGACGGCGGGGATTGTTGACCAGGATTTGGGCTTCCGGTTTAGCTTCCGGATCGCGGATAATGCCGCCGTTATTGTCCTGGAAGACGCGGAAGATATTGTCTCCGTAGAAGTCGAATGTCATCCGCTGGTTGTTGGAGAAGATTACGTCGACTGTTGTCGGATTAATCCTTTGTATGCCGGTGATCATTTGTCCCTGCTGGGTGATAGCCGTCCCGTTTTCCGGGGCTGCTATTGCCATAACTGGTGCAGATGACAGCATGAACGGCACAGTCAGGGCGATCAGGATCGCTTTTTTCTGTTTGCGATTAGCCATTAAGCGTTTCATGTTTAAATTAATTGATTTATTCAGGTTTTTAAATTAGAAGACAAAAGTACGTAAAAAAGTTTACTATACAGGATTACAGTGGGGAAAGTTAATCTATTTGTTAAATAGTTTCACCTGTTTTGTAAAGGTGAAACAAAAGTTTCTCCGGCATGGAACTAAAGTTTCACCCTAGAGGAACTTTTGTTTCATTAGGATGAAACTTTTATGACATAGGTATGGCGGGATTATGTCGCTAAATGATATTTAACATCTAAAAGAAAGGAAACAGTGACAGGGGACAACGAAGGATTTGAATTTTAAATATTCAGTTCTGAAAGATTGGCGGAGCGGAAAACGGGAAGTGTATGTTTATTCGTAATAATGTATAAGAACGCCTTTTTTGAGGCTCGCTTTTAATCCCTAACTTCACCCGCTATTAATGTTGAATTAAAAAAGATTTTTATGAAAAAAGGTGTATTCTGTTATGCTTTGGCATCACTCTGTGTAGTATCTGTTATGTCGTCCTGCGATGATGATGACGATAATAAACTTGCGCCCGGCTATTCCGGCAAGGATATAAGCGGGCAGGTGGAACTTGTGCGTGATGCTGAAACCAAGAAAGCGGTCTTGAATGTTTCTACTGATAATGCCTGGCAATTATATGCGGGAACGGCTGAGGATGATATTGATCTGAGTACACCTTATCTGGATGGAAGCGGAAAAGGGACTTTCAACCTGGATACTGATACGAAGAAAAGATCCCTCTTCCTGTTTACGACCTCGGAAGGGCAGGGATTTGTCGCCGAAAAACATTTGCCGATGCAGGGCGGATATAACTTCCGTGACCTGGGAGGCATCAAGAATAGTGAAGGGCGGTTTGTGAAGTGGGGGAAAATCTTCCGTACCGATGAAATGAACAAGCTGACCGATGAAGACTTGGCTTATTTAGCCAGCACCGGCCTGAAAACGGTTGTCGATTTCCGTACGGAAGCCGAAAAGAAAGGCGGCATGGGAGGTATGATACCGGAAGCATACGACAAGAACCCTTCGACTGTCGAAAAGACATATGAGTTGCCGATCAATGCCGGTAATATCTTTTCGGACGAAGTTATCGGCTATATAAGCGGTGGAGCGACAGCCGAACAACTGGAACCGATCATGGTCAGGACGTACGAGGAAATCGTGAGCGTGGATGAATATGTCGCCATGCTGAAACAATTCTTTACGTATGTACAGAATGAAAACTGTCTGCCGTTGAGCTACCACTGTTCCGCCGGAAAAGACCGTACGGGAGTGGCGACGATGCTTATTCTCTCCGCTCTTGGCGTGGACAAGGCGACGATTATGAATGACTATATGTTCAGTAAAGAATGTATCGCCGGGAAATACGACCGGTATGTCGCTATGCTTCCCGCTATCGCCCCGCTGGTGACCGTAAAGGAGAATTACCTGAATGCTGCCTATGACAAGATTACGGAGAAATACGGCTCGGTGGATAAGTTCCTGACCGAAACTTTGCAGGTCGATATTCAAAAGATGAAAGATTTATATCTGTATTGATATAGGCATTTGTTCCTCTCTTTCCCGGGAAAAGGCGTGTTGTAATAAATATTACTTATCAGGTGATAGATAAATCCTATCCTTGCATCTGATAATAAGTAATATATAAATGATTACATTGCACAAAACACAATTAAACCGCAAATCCCATGAAAGAGAAAATTGATCAGTTAGCGGCTCTCAACCATCAGGCTGAATTAGGTGGCGGAGAAGACCGGATCGCGAAACAACATGCGGCAGGAAAGCTGACTGCACGCGAACGTATCGAACTGCTTCTTGAAAAAGGCAGTTTCGTCGAAGTAGACAAGTTTGTCACCCATCGGTGTACCGAGTTCGGACTCGAGAAACAGCGTCCGCTGGGCGATGGGGTCGTGACAGGCTACGGGATGATAGGTAAACGTACCGTCTTTGTCTTTGCCCAGGACTTTACGGTCTTTGGCGGTGCATTGTCGGAAACGTATGCGCGTAAGATTTGCAAGATTATGGATATGGCCATGCAGCTCGGAGCTCCGGTGATCGGCCTGAACGACTCCGGCGGGGCGCGTATCCAGGAAGGAGTCCGTTCGCTGGCCGGATATGCGGAGATATTCCTGCGTAATTCCCTTGCTTCGGGCGTGATCCCGCAGATCAGCGCCATCATGGGCCCGTGCGCCGGGGGAGCGGTCTATTCGCCCGCGCTGACTGATTTTATCTTTATGGTGAAAGATTCCAGCTATATGTTCATCACCGGACCGGAAGTGGTGAAGAGCGTGACGCAGGAAGAGGTGACGATGAACGATTTGGGTGGTTCGGAAGTGCACAGCACAAAATCCGGCGTGGCCCATTTCACGGCGGATAACGACATGGAGTGCGTTATGAAGATACGCGAACTGATGTCGTTCCTGCCGAACAATAATATGGAAGAACCTCCCTTCGTCCCGACGACCGACAGCGCTAACCGCATCGACGAACAGCTGAACAATCTGGTTCCTACCAACCCGAACCAGCCTTACGACATGAAAGACCTGATCGTGTCGGTGGCAGACGATAATAACTTCTTTGAAGTACAGGAAGAGTATGCCCGTAATATCCTGGTCGGCTATATCCGCCTGAACGGGAAAACAATCGGGGTGGTGGCCAACCAGCCGGCTGCCCTGGCCGGGACGCTCGATATCAATGCGTCGGTGAAGGCGGCCCGTTTCGTCCGTTTCTGCGATGCGTTCAACATCCCGCTACTGACGTTTGTGGATGTACCCGGATTCCTGCCGGGCGTGAACCAGGAGTACGAGGGAATCATCCGCCACGGCGCCAAACTGCTGTATGCCTATTGCGAGGCGACTGTCCCGAAAGTGACCGTTATCACGCGCAAAGCCTACGGAGGCGCCTACGATGTGATGAGCTCCAAACATATCCGGGGCGATATCAATTTTGCCTATCCGACAGCCGAGATTGCCGTGATGGGCCCCGACGGCGCCGTCAACATCCTGTTCCGCAAAGAACTGAAAAAGGCGGAAGACGTGGAGAAGAAACGCAAAGAATTGCAGGACGATTACCGCGAGAAATTCGCCAATCCCTACCGGGCGGCCGAGTTGGGATATGTGGACGAGATTATCGAACCCTCGGTGACCCGCCCGCGCCTGATCCGCAGCTTCGAGCTGTTGGCTAACAAACGGCAGTCCAATCCGCCGAAGAAACATTCCAATCTTCCACTTTAAAACGCAGTCAGTTATGATTAAGAAAGTATTAGTAGCCAACCGCGGCGAGATCGCCATGCGTATCTTTCGTACCTGCCGCGTGATGAATATCCCCACCGTCGCCATTTATACGCATGTCGACCGGGGCGCCCTGCATGTCCGCTATGCAGAAGAAGCCTACTGCATCTCCGAGGATGCAGCCGACACTTCTTACCTGAAGCCGGAACTGATCCTCTCGATAGCCAAAAAGACCGGCGCCGCCATCCATCCGGGTTACGGTTTCCTGTCGGAAAATGCCGATTTTGCCCGCCGTTGCGAGGAGGAAGGCGTCATCTTTATCGGACCGAGCGCTGATGTGATTGCCCGTATGGGGGTCAAGACGGAAGCCCGTAAGATTATGGCCGCAGCCGGTGTCCCGATCGTTCCGGGGACGGAGGAACCCGTTGCCGGGCTGGAAGAAGCGCGCCGTGTGGCGCTCGAAGTCGGTTATCCGATCATGCTCAAGGCGCTTGCCGGAGGAGGAGGAAAAGGAATGCGCCTGGTCCGCGATGAGGCGGGGCTGGATGAAGCCTTCCGTCTTTCCCGCTCGGAAGCCGCCAACTCGTTCGGCAATGACGCGATCTATATAGAGAAATACATCGAGCATCCGCATCATATCGAGGTGCAGGTGTTGGGTGACAAATATGGGAACGTGATCCACCTCTACGACCGCGAGTGCTCGATCCAGCGCCGCAACCAGAAGGTGATCGAAGAAGCTCCCTCGCCCTTCGTGAAAGACGAGACGCGGCAGAAGATGCTGGCCACGGCCGTCGAAGCCTGTCGCAAGATCGGTTATTACAGCGCCGGGACGCTCGAATTTATGATGGACAAGGATCAGAATTTCTATTTCTTAGAGATGAACACCCGCCTGCAGGTGGAACACTCCGTGACGGAAGAGTGTACCGGCGTCGACCTGGTGCGCGACATGATCCTGGTGGCATCCGGCAATCCGCTTCCCTATAAGCAGGAAGACATCGAGTTTCGCGGGGCGGCCATCGAATGCCGTATCTATGCCGAAGACCCGGAGAACAATTTCATGCCTTCGCCCGGCATTATCAAAGTGCGCGAGGCTCCTGAAGGACGTAATGTCCGCCTGGACAGCGCCGCCTATGCCGGCTTCGAGGTGTCCCTGCACTATGACCCGATGATCGCCAAGCTATGCGCCTGGGGGCGTAACCGCGAGTCGGCGATCTCCAACATGGTGCGTGCCCTGCGTGAGTATAAGATCTTAGGAATCAAGACGACCATTCCGTTCCACCAGCGTGTGCTGCACAACGAGACATTCCTTTCCGGCAACTACGACACGACCTTCATCGACACCAAGTTCGACAAGGAAGACCTGAAACGCCGCCAGAACAATGACCCGCTTGTGGCCGTGATCGCTGCCGCTATCAAACATTTCGAGCAGGAGAAAGAGGCTGCCGCACGGGCAACGACCGTTCCGCTCGTCGGCGAATCTCTGTGGAAGTATTACGGCAAGTTACAGATGACTGCCAATAATTATTAAGGAGGATTTATTATGTCAGCAAAAGCATTAGCGACTTATTTCGCAACAGTAAACGATATACCCGATACCGAGTTTAAGGTGGAAATCCTGGAAGACGGCCCGGTCAAGATAGTCTCCGTCAACGGAAAGATCTACGAAGTGGATTACAACATGGGAGGCGACACGATCCATTCCATCATCCTGAACCATAAATCGCACGGCGTGCAAATCTCGAATATCGGGGTCGACACGTATGAAGTGAAGAATAAAGGCGACCTGTTCCAGGTCCAAGTGATCGACGAATTGAAGAAGATGCGCCAGTCGCGCATCCGCTCGCAGGCCGCCGGACGCCAGGTGATCACGGCCCAGATGCCGGGTGTCATCCTCCGCGTCCACGTCAAACCGGGCGAGGAGGTGACGGCAGGCACTCCGCTCTGTGTCCTCGTCGCCATGAAGATGGAGAACGAGATCCGCAGCCCGATCGACGGCGTCGTAAAAGAAGTCTACATCGCCGATGGCGACAAGGTTGCCGTAAACGATAAGATGTTGGTAGTAGAATAGTTTTTTTATTCTCACGTTTTGTTTTGTCCTGTCTTTTATAATTCTTACCTTGTCGCCAGTTCTGAAAAGGGACGGATTCCGGCAAAGGGGCCAAAAAAAATTTTTGGACACTTTGCCGGGCGGCGAGAGCATCAAAAAAATAAATCGAGCATTTCGCGGGCGGAAAAGCAGTCAAAAAAATAATTTGAGCCCTTTTCCGCCCGGCAAATGTTTCAAAAAAAGTTTTTGGGCCCTTTTCCGTCCGGCAACGGAACCACAATAAAAAACAGGTTCGTTGCCGGGCGGCAATGAATTGAATATAAAATTAAAAGCCAGAAAAACATGAAACAAATCATTGATTTCAACAAAACAAAACTACCGGCGGAGACCTCGTATCAATTCCATTTGGGCATTCAGGCACGTATAAAAACGGAAACAGCCGAAAAATTAGGAATTAAGGAACAAGTCGTTCCCTATGACAACGGTATCCTGCGCATGGACCGCGCACTCGAATGCCTGTCGAAAAGCGCTTTCACCGCCAAGATGAATGCCGCAGACGAAAAGCGCGATAATATTATCCGGATCGTCCAGTCGCAAGTCGCTTCCCCCAGTGCCTATCCCGATGTCGAAGATCAGGAAGCCTGCAAACGGTTGAAGATCCTGTTGGATTCGTACGCGAACATCGCGAATGCCGCACAGGAAAAAGAAACCGGCATGTGCCGTAACCTGATCCAGGATTTGAGGAGTGATGCCTTTAAGGCAGATGTCACGAAATTGGACCTCGATAAATGGGTGACCCGTCTGGAAGCGGCTAATGAAGAATTCGACGCAATGGTCGAAAACCGGATCACGGAAAGTCAGACGAAGGTGACCGGCGGAGTAGCCGAACCCCGTAAACAGACGGAGGCGGCCTACGACGAAATCGTGGCGCAAATCAATTCCCTGGTGCGTGTGTATGGCGAATCCGCATATGCCGATTTTATCGATTATGTCAATGCCCGAATCGCTTACTTCAAAACGATCCTGAGCCATAAAGGCATCAAGCAACCTTCCAACCCGCCGAATAATCCGGATATCCCGCCTGCTCCGCCTGCGGAAGAACGCCCCGGAGAATTATAAGCTGTTATTTAGATTTAATAGTCTATATTTAAGATAACACCGGCTATTCGAAAATGAATGGCCGGTGTTAACTTTTTTATCTTGCATAAGTCATGGCTATTATTTAGTTTTGCTACCATTATAAAACAAATAACGTTTTATGTTTAATCTAAAAAAATAGATTTATGAAAAAAGTTTTTACATCGATCAGTATGGCGCTATGTTTAATGGCGTCTTCCTTTACCACCTCTGCACAGACGGTGCAGTTGAGCGAGGCTCAGAAAACACAGATCCAGAAAGAAGTTCTGCCTGTCGTATTCGAACAGATCAAAGAGCAAACCGGTCTTGACATCCTGGGATTGGCGAAGCCTCAGTTGACTTCGGATTTTATCGGAAGTTTGCCTATTTTTAATGCACAAAGCGGTTTACGGGCAGATGCGACTGATCCGTTCAAGTTGCAAGTGGACAGTATTACAATTGCGACTGCCGCCATTCCGGGCATTCCCGCCTTCATCGCTCCTGTACTTGGAGAGAAACTGAAAGTGGAATTTTCGGACTTCAAGACAACAACGATCCCGATGGCAAGTATGTTCTTAGGGCGTGACTTAAAGATCGAGCTGCCGGGTACTATCAAAGTCGGGGCGTTGGCGGAGATTAATATCACTACCACTGGTAAAGATGGCGATTTGGCTCCGTTCACAATGGCTATGACAATGTCTTTGTTAGGAGGTGATGCTACGCCGTTGTTGAAATATTCCATGACCCAGAATCCGGCGACTTCTATGCTTGAGGCATCGCTGGATATTCAGGAAGGAATGAGAACCCTTATGGGAATGTTGTCACCGGCCGAGCCTGGACAGCCTGAGACGCCGGCTATAGATTTCCTGGTAACGATGGATATTGCCGGTTTCTTGACCGGCGGCGCAATCCCCATGTCGCTCTATGGTGTTCCCGAAGCTGATCCTACACAGAAAATCCCGATGGGAGATGCTGCCCTTGCTCTTGATTTCAGCAATCAGCAGATGCCGATTAAAACCATCGGGCTTACGTCTTACGAAAACGCACAAGCCAAGGGATGGCGCGATCTTATGTTCAAGATGGAACAGAAAGACAAGGATCTGGTGCTGACGATCGATAATATGGTATATAGCTCCGCTGATAAGAAAGATTCTAAATTGGCTAATTCGACAATCGTTACGATGACCGATAATACGAAGGATCTGACTTTGAAAGATACGAAGTCTGCCGTACGTTCTGTCATTAACCGTGTTGTTACCGAACTGGCGACAGAAGGCAAGGTGGCCCCCTACAGAATGCTTGTAGAGACTCTCGTAGATACGAATGATGATAATGTGGTTGACGCTAACGACACAAAAATGCCGGTTATGGACGTCGAAGTGACCCCGAGCATCGTCGGAACAAACGCCGTTGCCGAAATGAATATCAAATCGTATGCATATGATGAAACAACTGGTGCTCAGACCGTCACGAATATGACTGTTAATGCAACAGCCGACATGACAAGCGAAATCATTAAAGTCGACGTGATTCCGGAAGGCTCACCAGTTTCAATTGCCAGTGCTTATTTCAAATCGAATGCTTTAGGAATCATTGCTACAAGCAACGATAATATCGCCGTAAGCGACCTGAAAGTAACACCAGTAGAAGGTGGCCTGTATATCGCCAACAACGGAAAAGCAACCTATCGCATTATCAATATGACTGGTGCGACCCTTGTTAACGGAACTGTTTCCGGCGATAACGCTTACATCTCTACCTCTTCTCTGGCAAAAGGTATCTATGTAATCGTCGTAACGGAAAATGGCGTTAGCCAGTCTGTGAAGTTTGTTCGCTGATCAGTATTTTGATCTGAAATATTTATTTTAATGACGCCGGCTGTCTCTTCGGACTCAGCCGGCGTTGCTTTTTCCGTCCCCCGCCGTCTTTATCTCGGAGCCTTCTGATACAAATAAATCGCGATAAATGTATACACTATATTCGGAATCCAGGCGGCCATGGCAGGACTGAGGTTGCCGTTGATGGCAAAGGTCGAGGTGACGGTGGTAAAGAGGATGTAGGAGAAACTCAGGCCTAATCCGATACCAATGTTCAGTCCCATGCCGCCTTTAATCTTGCGGGAGGAAAGAGAGGCACCGATGGAGGTCAGGATGAATGCAGCCATGATAGCCGCAAACCGTTTGTGATATTCGATCTGGAAGGTCTGTATATTTCCGATACCCCGCTTCTTCTGGCGCTCGATGTAGGTGGCGAGTTCCGGTGAAGTCATTGTTTCGCAGTCGTTGACAGAGATCAGGAAATCGGAAGGAACGATCGTCAGGGTCGTATCCATACGGCTGCCTTCGGTGATATGTTCGCGCATGCCGTCGAAATCGCGGATCATGTAATCGATCACTGTCCAGTTGTAAAGCGAATCGTATTTGATGGAATTTGCTGTCAGGCGGGAAACCATCTTCTTATCCTCAAAATGCTCCAGGGAAAAACGGTATCCCATACTCGAACGTGCATCATAGCGGTCAAAATAGGCTATTACACCCGGCTCGATCTCCAATTGGGCGGAACGGACATAATCGACTTTCTTGTTTTTGATGTATGTGTTCTGGAAATCGATGCGGGTCTCATTGGCCGGAGGAATGATATACGCATTCAGGACGAACGTGCTGAGCGCAATGATCGCTGCCGAGATCGCATAGGGCAACATTAGCCGCCGGAAACTCATTCCGCTTGCCAGCATCGCAATGATCTCCGAGTTGTCCGCCAGCTTCGATGTGAAAAAGATAACCGCTATGAAAGTGAACAACGGGCTGAACAAATTCGCAAAATACGGAATGAAGTTCATGTAATAATCGAAGACAATTGCCTTCAACGGCACGTCCGGATTCAGGAACTTGTCGATCTTCTCGTTTATGTCGAATACAACGGAGATAGCGATAATCAGGGCGATAGCAAAAACGTATGTGCCCAGAAATTGCTTGATGATATACCAGTCTATCCGTTTCAGTTTGAATTTCATGTGACAGCTTTCTTATAACCGGTTTGATAATTGGCGGACCATTTCACTTTTCCACGTCGTGAAATCGCCGGCAATAATATGTTTACGCGCCTCTTTTACGAGCCACAGGTAAAACGCGAGATTATGGATGGAAGCCAGTTGCAACCCCAACATCTCGTTTACCTTGATGAGGTGGTGCAGGTAGGCTTTGCTATAGCGCGTATCGATAGCCGAATGTGCATCCGGGTCGATAGGAGAGAAGTCGTTCTCCCATTTCTTATTGCGCATGTTGATCGTACCGAAGCGGGTAAACAACTGCCCGTTGCGCCCGTTGCGCGTCGGCATGATGCAGTCGAACATATCGACACCCCGTTCGATTGCTTCCAGGATATTGATCGGCGTACCGACACCCATCAGGTAGCGGGGCTTGTCTTTCGGCAGGATTTCGTTGACAACCTCGATCATCTCATACATCTTTTCGGTCGGTTCGCCCACAGCCAGTCCACCGATCGCATTGCCGTCGGCTTCCTTACGGGCAACGTTTTCGGCCGCTTCACGACGCAGATCCGGATAGACACAGCCCTGTACGATCGGGAAGAGGCTTTGCCGGTATCCATATTTCGGCTCTGTCGAGTTGAAACGGTTAAAGCAGCGATCCAACCAGCGCTCCGTCAAACCAAGGGATTTCTTTGCATAATCATAGTCTGCATCACCGGGGCAACATTCGTCAAAAGCCATCATGATATCTGCTCCGATAATCCGTTGGATATCCATTACCTTCTCAGGTGTGAACATGTGTTTGGAACCGTCGATATGAGAACGGAACATGGCGCCTTCCTCATGCAGCTTACGGTTCTCGGAGAGCGAAAACACCTGAAAGCCTCCGCTGTCGGTCAGGATCGGACGGTTCCACGTATTGAACTTATGCAGGCCGCCTGCCTGTTCCAGTATTTCCAGCCCGGGGCGGAGATACAGATGGTATGTATTCCCTAAAATAATTTGCGCGTTGATATCTTCTTCCAACTCGGTCATGTGCACTCCTTTGACGGTGCCTTGTGTCCCGACCGGCATAAAAATAGGCGTTTCAATTACTCCATGATCAGTGGTAATCAGACCCGCCCTTGCATTTGATTTTGTGTCGTTATGTTGTAATTCGAATTTCATACTGCAAAGAAACTCATAATTCTTCTAAGAAAAAAGAGTTTGCGGGAAAGATAATCCGATCATATATTCAACGGTCCCGAATTGGAGACAGGTAGGGGGAAAGAGGCTTCAATTGTGGGATCCTGCTCCTGTGAGAATGTTTGATAGAGGTAGATCTCTTCTTCTCCTTCAAAAATCTGGTTTCGGATCGCATAGTACATTTCGAAATTCGTATTCTCCCCCAGGTAGAAAGGACCGGCAGCGATGACATGGAGGTTGTAGTGCCCCGGTTTATCCGTACTTTCCGCTTCGAACCGGTGTGAACGGACCCGTTCCCCTTTGGAATCTGAGAAAAGTCCGCTATTGACGTAGGCAACATATCTCAATCTTTTCATATCCGAATATTCCCATTCCTTTTCTTTTCCATTGATTGTACGTTGGCATTGGCATGTAAAGGGAATGAAGAATTCACCTCCTTCTTTGGGGATAATAAACGGGTTTTGTTCGGATTCGATTTTGTATGCATAAGAGATTTCAGAGGCGGATTGTTTCAGTGTTATTTCTTCTGTTTTCGTTACTGCCCCGTCGAGGACGGAAATAAGAAGCGAGGCTTGTACCAGAGTGTCTGCCTGGTTTTCTTCTACATTAATGTGGAATAGTGTACCGGAAGAGGGGGATAGCTTAAATTCATCAGACTTTATTGTAACGGAGATTCCGGATTCCGAAACCGGGACCCACTGATCTGTAGCAATTCCATCCGCATATTTCTGCTTTAGCGCAGAGATGGTGAAGGTGCGTTTTTCTCCGATATTCTTGAAAGTCGTTGTGTCACCTTCAACAACAATTTTACAATCTGCATAGGTGATATCTTCATTGTCACAAGAGAGGCAGAAGAACAATAAGACAAATAAGGCAAAACTACATACTTTCATGACGGATGGAATTTATGGTTTAATGTTCAATGTGTGGCAAACATAATGAAAAAGCCTCACTTTCGCAAGCGAGGCTTCATGATATACAGGTTTTTGAAAAAATACACCGTTGTCAGAACCCGAAATCGTCAATTTCGACCTCTTTTACCTCTTCTTCTTTCGGTTTCTCGACATATTTATGTTCTACGTTCGACTTGACGATAATGGCGCGCATCGGGCGTACCGGACAGATCGATTCGCATCCGCCGCATCCGATGCAGAGATCCGGATTGATCTGCGGAATCGTCAGCGTCCCTTTGTAGGGAACCATGTGTACGGCCTGAGTCGGACAGTGTTCGGAGCAGGCGCCACAGTCTTTTTCCTCCGTGTTTACGACACAACGGTTTTGGAAGAAGGTGGCTATCCCGACTTGTGTCGTTACCTTCTCTTCTACTGTTAGCGGCTTGATTGCTCCTGTAGGGCATACATCGGAACATACCGTACATTCGTAGTTACAGTAACTGCTGATATAGGCGAGGCGAGGTTTCAACATATAATCCAAGCCATATTCCAATCCCGTCGGACGGAGCACCTGGCTCGGACAGCGGACTATGCATATCTGGCATCCCGTGCATTTATCTTTGAAACGCTCCAGGCTGATAGATCCCGGCGGCGTGAGGGGCGGCCATTTCTTTCTGCCTTTTCTGTGTTTTTTACCTTCTCCGGTTTCTTCGGCAATGGCCGATACGATAGGCAGGGAAGCCGCTATCGTCGCACCTGTCGCCAGGAAAGTACGGCGGCTATTGGCTACCGCAGGTTGATCGATATGTAATGGTTGTGCTGCCACGGCATCGGCGGTCGTTTTCTGCTGTTTCTTTCCTGGAAGCTGCAGGCGGTATTGCAATCCTCCTTTCGCACAGGATGATACGCAGTTGAAACAGTCCACGCAGCGGGATGTATCGACCGTCAGATCTTTGCTGTTGATCGCTTCCGCCTTGCAAGTGTGTTCGCAGTTGCCGCAATGCGTACAACTTACTTTATCAAAAGAGATACGGAAAAGCGAATAGCGTGAGAAGATACTCAACAATGCTCCCACAGGGCAAATCGTATTGCAGAACAGACGGCCGCGAAAGACAGTCATGACGATGAAGACGATCAGCGCGATACTTGCCGCAATCAGACCGGATACCGTTACGGTGCTGATCGTCACATGAAACAAAGAATAGTTGTCCATTTTCATCAGCAGGTCGGCCGCGATATTATTACCCCACATTACGACGGGGCGAAATAAGCTGGCCGCTATACGTCCGAAATTGCTGTACGGGTCTAAGAGCAGGCATAATCCGCTGAAACCGAATATTGCCATTATTACCGTTACGGCAAGCAAGATGTAACGAAGCCAGTTCATCGGTTTATGATAGGCGAAACGCCGGATACCTTTTTTCTTTTTCTTTCCGATGCAAAACAGGCGGTTGATGATATCCTGTAATACACCTGCAGGACATATCACGGAACAGTAAATGCGTCCGAACACCAGTGCCAGTAAGAAATGGAACAGGATCAAGCCGATCATTCCACCCAACAGTGCCGGCATCAGTTGCAGATGCAGCAACTTGTGCACGTCGGCCGGTAAAACTCCTGAGAAATCAACGAAGAACAGAAGTATGGGTACAAAAAAGAGGATTGCGAGCAGTACCCTCAATCCTTTTAGATAATTCGGTTTCTTCATCAGATCTTAATACGTTTGATGTTTATTTTCTTCAGATCGGTAGATCCTAATTTAAGCGCTTCACCTTTGCCAAGATGACCTACGGCATCCATATCCAGCTTTTTCACCTGGTTGAACAATGCGAGGGCAGCTGTATCTGCGGCAACAATATTAGGTGATACGATCATCGATTTCAGGGTTGCAACGTCGGCAGCGCTTTTTCCCTGCGGGCCGTTCTGATGCATCATACGGTAAGCGTCTACGATATGCAGAACCGGCTTTTTCTGCCAGGTACAGATATCGGCGATACATTGTTGTAAATCGTTCTGGTGGAAGAAACGACGATCCCATACAATACCCATCATATTTTTCATCGCACATGAAAGCTTGGCACCTCCATGATTTTTCAAGATAGGAACATTGATCCAGGCATCTGCTTCGATCAGCGATTCGTGTATCTTAGCATTTTTCAGCGTTACACCGCCGGGGATAGCCACTTCCTTGAAATACTTTTCGTCGTTACCCGGCATGATGATGCCGCCGGCTTCTTTTACGGCTGCTGCGATACCGCTTGTTTCGTAGCATTTCTGCCAGTTGTCGCAGGTATGGTCGAACACGGTTACTTTTTCCGCTCCCGCTTCGAAGCATTTCTTTACAAGTGCCTTTATCAGTTGCGGGTTGGTGTTACCTGCCAGTTCAGGGGTACGGTCCCATCCGATATTGGGCTTGATGACTACTTTCTGTCCTTTTTTGATATATTTATTAATACCGCCAAGAGCTTCTAATGCTTTGTCGAGCATTACTTCCGGTTCTCCACCCATCACTGCTACCAAGTCGGGGGCTTGTTCTACTGCAACAGTATTAGAGGAAAGGGCTGCCTGTAGTCCTTCAAAATTTAAAGATAAAGCTGCACCCGCTACAACACTGGTCTTTAAGAAATCACGACGTTTCATTTTGTTCAATAGGTTTTATATAGTTTATAAATGTTTAAACAAAGATATGTAATCTCTTATATAATTCGTATATTTGACCTCGAAAAAAATCATAAAATATGGATTTATATTCCTATGTTTCAATAGAATCCTTTGTTCGGGGGTGTCAACGATCCCAGACTCCATGCTCTTTCAGCCTTCGGGTTCCCAATTTGATGTATTGTTTTTCTGAAGGAGAAATCGACTATGGTCTGTCTCTCCTTCGTCGTGCAATCGTTTTGTATGAAGAGCAAAAAGAAATCGGCCGGGAGTTCAGCAAGCGTGAGATTCCTTTTTTCCGGACTAACCGCCGGATGCTGATCGGTCCGGAAATGGAGATGTATGCCCTCCCTTTATACCAGAATCCGGAGATTTCTTCCGGCTTGAAACAGGGAGATGAGCCATATCTACGGTTGACTTTCGATTATGGAGCGATAGGAGAATATTGTCTGGCCGAGGGTAAATATTTGCTTCGTTGCAAATATAATGAAGAAGAGAATCTGAAGACGTTTGTTTCGCAGATGGAACAGGAGTATGATAAGTTTTTTTACGATGAAGAGCATACAGGGTTTAAACGGGATTCCCGCCTCTTCTCTATGCTTTGCAATGCCTGTCTTGAGGTGAGAGAACCTCGTTTTGCTTCTGAACAGGAGTGGCGGATCGTGCAGTTTTGTGATCCTGCCAATGCGGAATATGATTTTATGGATGGTAATCTGATGCCTTATGTGGATTATACGATTCCATTCGATTGTCTCCGCCAGATTGCTTTACAGAACCGGGCGGAAAACAATCAAACATACAGTGCCCTGGCTGGCTTCCTCCAGCGCATGGAACTGGCTCCCGAACGCTATCTGGAAGGGATGCAGGAAGAGGAGTAGTTGTCACTTCTCTTTTTTATCCAACTTGTAGCTTAATGCGCCCGAAGGACATTTGCCGATCTGGTTGATCAGTTCTTCGGTTGTCGCGTTTTCTATTTTGATCCAGGGACGTTCTTTAGGATTGTACACCTTCGGTAACATCTTAACACAGATCCCGGCATGCTGACAAAGGTCCGGCTGCCAGATAATGGTGAGCTCACCATTTGAATACTCATGAATTTTGCCCATACTCTTTATCTTTATTATCCAATATTAATACCTCTCATAATCAAACGCTTCCACTCCGGATGTTTTTGTATATACCCGGCAACGAACGGACACATCGGAACTAAGCGGAGTTCTCGTTTTTCTATTTCCGCAAGTACCTTTTCTACCAATTGGCTGCCGATGCCTTTACCTTCCAGTTCTACCGGAACTTCTGTATGAGTCAGATATATTTCACCGTTTTTCGATATGATATATTCGATCAGCGGCCTGTATTTGCCGACATGAAACTCAAATTGTTTCTCTTCGGTGTTGTCTATTAGTTCATAATTTTCCATCGCGTATTTGTTTTAATTGATGTTTAGTTTTATTTAGAACAATGTATGTAAAGAATTTGTTTTAGGGAGACTAAGATTTGTAAGGCGTTAATCCTTTTTCTTTCATTTTAATGTTGATTTACACAGATTTATAAAACTATTTCGGGTGTATAATTGTTCATTTTTAAAGCTAAAAAGTATTTGGCTTTCTTAGGAAATGGTGAGGAATAATATACATTTAAAAACAAGGTGTTATGGACAAAAACGATGTTGTTTCAGAGGCCGGTCAGATCTGGTCTTTGTTGTCGGAAAGGAAAACTCTTTCCGTTGAAAAGCTGGGAGAGATGACTCATCATCAAGAGTCTTTAGTTTGTTTGGCTTTAGGATGGTTGGTCAGGGAAAAGAAAGTGCGCCTGGTTGAGAAGAGCGGTGTATTACATGCGGAATTGAATATTTCGATTCCTGAAATGTATTACTAAAATCACACAGCAGTCTTTTTTATAAGATTATAGAAACTAAAAAAGCCTGCAAATTTTAATCTGCAGGCCTTTGATTTTATGCTCAATGGAGAGAGCAAAAACAGTTCACTTTATTTGTAGACTTCAAATTCATAAATACGGGTATCGCGGCTTCCTGTTTTCTGCGTGGGTTGTGTAACCAGCAGGCGCAAGTAACGGACTGATTCCGGTTTGGCGAGTAAACTAATTGCCTCATTTTTACGGTTACCTTCCAATACACTTAATGTTTTCCAATCTTCATTCAAGTTGTTTCTGCCCTGAAGGAAACAAGTCCCGGTAATATAAGATTGTTCCTCATTCCCGGCATTGACCAGCTTCCAGCTACTTATCGTTTGAACAGTACCCAAGTCAAAATCGACATGACTCGGAATACCCGAAATATCACACCATTTTGTCTCTGCGTTACCGTCGATCATGTGTTCGGGAGACTCCTCTTCGTTTACAAAACCGGAACATGCAATGATCTTAGCCCCTTTCATCAAGTTCTCTTTTGCAACTTCTTTTGCAACCTCTCTCGGTCTTATTGCCGAACGGAATAGTTCGGAAGCAACAGCAATCTGCTTATTGTCTTCTTTAGCAGCCGTTACGGCAAATAGAACTATGTTCTTTTTGTCCGGCAAGATCAGGCTTGTGGCCCCTTTAGGAATATCCATGCCGAACTTGAACATATAGGTATATTCATAAGCCTGGTCTCCGTTGGGAGAGTGACGGTGAGTTCCGACATAAGCGATGTCTCCGTCTTTCAGGAAACCTTCCGTATGTCCCAAATGTCCCCATTGACCGATAAAGCCGGTATATTCGGGAACCGTAATCTCCTGTTCGGAGTTACCCAGGCGGAATGTTCCGGTGCAATCACCTTCCGTAGAAGCTGCCAGGAAATAGATACGGTTGAAATTATTTCCGGCAGGCAGCTGGATGGTGTCTCCCTGACAGGCTAAACCATTGAAAGATTCTTTGTCTCCCAAGTCGAACGAGATGTTACCGGTATGGATTGTCTCCGGCAGCAGTTCGGCAGCATAGGAATAGCCGGAGCTAAAGTTACCCTCTCTGCGGAACTCATTCCAGCTCACGCACTTCTTGTTGAATTTCAGAGGAACATGAGCATATTGCACTTCTTTGACCGGATTGCCGGACGGTTTGAGTTTTACCTTGAAGGTCTTAATGGAATAAGGCTTGATGGATATCTGCAATTTGTTTCCGTCAAAAAGCGCTTTGCCGATTGTTTTCTCGGTCCCGTCTGCTTCGCTGGCGCTTTGGATGGCGCCGGCAAAACTGATCTCGGCGGTCTGTTCCTTCTCGCCGCTGGTTTCGTATAGGCGGATTACCAACTCGTCCGAAGATTCAGCCTTCTTCAGTGTCTTTACGACCACACTGTTGTTGTCCGAGCTGGCGAAAGTAAACGATTTACCTAACTGTCCGGGATGTTTATCTGCGACGAAGGCTGTTAACGGCTGATTCAGTTCGTCTGCTCTCAGAACAGTCTTTGATTTATCCAAAGCTCCGGAATGAGGCAGCAGGCTGTAAGTGAAATGGTGGTAGCCGAAATCCTGGCGGTTCTGATAGGTATAATTATTCTTTGTCTGTGGAGTATGGAGCAAAGTCAGACGGATCGTATTGTCGTTCGGTTTATCCCATCCGTATTTACTGTCGTTGAGGATAGAAACACCATAGCTGTTTCCTTTGTCAGTCAGGTCCGCCCAATACTGGGCATACACCTCGTAGGCGGTTATCGTATTGTTGCCTCGTTTCACACTCCCGATCCCCAGGTCATAAGTCGCTTCCGGGTTCGATACGCTCAACGGGAATTCAGCTTTCAGCAATGAGTTGGTAGACTGCCAGTCTACTTCATTATAGAAGTCGATGCGGTTGGCGCGGGGACCTTCGAACAAACGGATATACTGTTTAAAGACAGATTGTCCGTGACGTTTCTCTACGCAAAGCGCTTTTCTCAACTCTCCGTTCTCTACTAATGAGATTTTTACATCTTCGGTGATGGAAACCGGTTCACGGTCTACGGTTTCCTTCATGATTTCCCAGGCAGGCCAGTTATACGATTGGTTTTCTGTAAAGAGAGCCAAACGGATGGCCTTTCCTCCTTTCACCAGTTCCTTGTTGTTTTTCTTGTCGAGGAGAGAAACGATATCGCCGTTTTTATCCAATGTGATCTTATATAAAGAGTTTTCCAGTGTGTTAACGTCTGCCGATTGCGACACGGACGTCGAACCGCCTTCACGCACATCATAAACAACATAGCCGGTAGCCGGGACAGCCGCAGAGATCAATACATGGGCCTTTCCGTTTTCGTACGAGAGCAACTGGGCAGGGACTTTCTTCCCTTTCTCATCATAGACCGTCACGCCTTTGGGGGCTTTAGGCATATCCAATATAACTTCGGCCAGATCAGTTACGGGGAAAGCATGTGCGTTGTAAAGGATGACCGGAGTCCCTTTCACCCGCGTGTCCAATTGGCCGGCAATGCCGTTTACAGATGAAGTCAATACACCGGCGAACTGTTTCAATGCGATCAGTTCGTCGTTCCATGAAAATTCGTATGCTCTCGGAATACTGGTTCCTGTCAGGTCATCATGGAACTGGTGGACGATAAAGCGGCGCCAGGCTTCTGTCAGCGTGCTCAGCGGATAGTCATTCGTTCCTAACCAGTCAGCTGCAACAGCTGCATTCTCGGCCGCATTGGCCAGTACTTCGTTCTGGCGGTTGTATGCTTTCATGGCTGCTTCCGAAGTATAGCAGCCGGTGCCATGCACGTCCATCAACAGCTCTCCGTTGAAAACCGGCAATTCCGGATGATTCTTGTAAGGCATGAAATCCTTGAACAACTGGTCGCTGGTAGCACTGATCACCTCGACGGGTCCATCTCCCTTGATCCCTTTTTCAACAGAACGGACAGAGGCTAAGTTCGGAGAACCACCCGTGTCGCCCGTCCCATAATAGCGGTATACGATGTTAAGAGGATCACGTTGGCTCAGTTCCAGCAGGTATTTGCTGTTGGAAAGATCTTCGTCTCTCCATCTTCTGCCATAATCATAACCGTGTGCCAGCATGATGGAAGAACCATCCACACCTTGCCACAGCCCGATGAGGAACGGATGTTTGCTATCTCCGTAGAACGGATGGTTACGCCAGTCGAGTTTCTGCGAAGAAAAGCCGATCAGCCCGCAATGGCTGGCAATCGTCGGCAATGTCCATCCGAAGCCGAAGCAGTCCGGTAGGAATATGTCCGTGCTTTCCACGCCGAACTCATTGCGGTAGTATTCCTGTCCGAGCGTAATGTTACGGATGAACGATTCGGGAGAAGGGATCAAGGCATCGGTCGCGTCCCAGCTGCTGCCGGAGATATGCCAGCGTCCGTTCTTTACGTATTCCTTTAACTCCTCATACTGGGCTGGGTAATATTCCTTCATCCAGGCATATTTTACTCCTCCCTCGAAGTTGAACACATAGTTGGGATAACGTTTCAGCAGAAACAAATTCTGGTTAAGCGTGTTCCACACGTACTCTTTGATTGTTGTCTGGACGTCCCAATTCCATTGGGTGTCTAAGTGGGCATCGGCAACCATATAGGCCTTTGCCTTTTTCTCTTGCTTGTCTGTTTGGGCGAACAAGGAATTTCCGCTCGAAAGGATTGCGAGCGAAAGAATAGCAATTCGTAATTTCATTTGTCTAAAGAATTTAAGTATGCAAATATATTATGAATTATTTGAATAATTCCCGGAAATAAAGAAAAACTCATTTTTGTCAGGTATGAACCTCTGACATAAGGCTGGTCTGATATTATAGACATCAGTATGGTTTTGACGGATCATAGTTATGGTTTGCCTGAGCCAAAACTATGAGACAGGAATGTGTAAGTGCCGTTTTTATGAATGTGAAAGATGAAGTAACAGGATTAATTATTAATTTTGCACCCGGTTATAGAAAATGATGAATTATGACACTGCCGGAAGATCCGATGATGCTGTTTAGCGTCATCAACATGAAATTACGTGATAATTACTCTTCACTTGATGAATTGTGTGATGATATGCACATTAAGAAGGAAACACTTGTCCAAAGACTGAAGAACGTCGGATTCGAGTATAGCCAGGAAAATAACAAGTTCTGGTAATTCGATTCTTCGAAATCATATTGAAAATGCAGGTTGTCGTTTGAAGGATAACCTGTATTTTTTTGTACATTAGTCCCGTCAATAGTATTATGGTTATGAATAGTTGTGGATATGAAAAAACAAAGATAGCGTGGTTTGTTGGGATACTCATGCTGTTTGCTTCGTGTACCTCCGGTGTTCGGACGGGATTAAGTGAGAAAGAACTGTTAGGGAAACGAATCTTTTTTGACGAGTCGCTATCGGAACCGGCCGGGCAATCTTGCGGGACCTGCCATGAACCGACAAAAGGCTTTGCCGATAAAGATGGGCGAATTGCATCGGAAGGAGCCGTGCAAGGTTTGTTCAGTAACCGGAACGCCATGACTTGCTCATACGTGGCGTATGTTCCGGCTCTGTATTACGATGACGAAGAGGAGACATACGTCGGTGGATTATTCTGGGACGGGCGCGTGAACTCTTTGGAAGAACAGGCCGGACAACCTTTCATCAATCCGCTGGAGATGGGTAATAAGGACAGCCGGATGGTTGTAGAGAAGTTTCGCCGTACGACTTACTATTCCGATTTTGTCCGTCTTTATGGCGAGATAGCGTCTGATGATTCTCTTTTTGTAAAATTATTGGATGCATTGGCTGCCTATGAGCGTTCGGTCGAAGTCAATCCCTATACATCGAAATATGATGCGTATCTGGCGGGAAAATGCAAACTGACCGGACAGGAGATGGAAGGGCTGGCCTTATTTAAAGAAAAAGGGCTGTGTGCCGAATGCCATGTCCTGGAGAAAGACGAGCGTGCCGGTCGCGTTCTGTTTACTGACCATACGTATGATAACCTGGGCATTCCTTCCAATCCGGATAATCCTTTTTTTCAAGTTCCGCCTCCTTATAATACGGTCGGGCGTGATACGATGGATCTGGGGCTGGGTGCTTTTCTGGGTGACAGTGCTGAATTCGGCAAGTTTCGTGTACCCACTTTGCGCAATATTGCTTTGACTGCCCCTTATGGACATAATGGCTATTTTAAGACACTCGAAGAGATTGTTCATTTTTATAACGTGCGTGATGTGGAAGATTATCCGGCACCTGAATATGCCGCAACGGTCAACCGGGATGAGTTGGGGAACCTGGGGCTCAGCCCGGAAGAAGAGGCTGCTATCGTAGCTTTTATGTGTACGTTGACTGACGGCTATCAGCATGATTAGGCATTGTCTGCAAGCAGATTTTCCTTTGCGTGAATTGTCCTTTTTTATACATTTGCCGGGACTTAGTAAATAACTTAATTTGTAGATTAAAACCATGAAACTTAAATTCTCTTTTCTGGCTGTTTTTGCACTGGTTGTCTTTTCAGTAAAAGGTGCTGTTGTCGATACGCTGGCTGTTTATAGCGATGCGATGAAAAAGAATGTCCAGGTAGTTGTCGTCTCTCCGGAGAATAACCGGTCGCCTAAGCCTGTGATCTATCTGTTGCACGGATATGGCGGGGATGCGAAGAGCTGGGTTTCCATGAAACCGGAGTTGAAAGATATTGCAGACCGCGATAATCTGATTTTTGTTTGTCCTGACGGTAAGAACAGTTGGTATTGGGATAGCCCGAAAGATCCTTCGTATCGTTATGAGACATTCGTTTCGGGGGAATTGGTTAAGTATATCGACTCTAAATATCCGACAGTCAAGAATCGTTCCGGTCGTGCCATTACCGGATTGAGCATGGGTGGACATGGGGCTATGTGGTTGGCTTTCCGCCATAAAGACGTGTTCGGGGCAGTTGGCAGCACCAGTGGCGGTGTCGATATCCGTCCGTTTCCGAATAACTGGGAAATGAGCAAGCAATTGGGGAATGAGAGCGATAACCAGGAAATATGGAACAGCCATACTGCAATCAACCAGATCGACCGTATCAAGAATGGGGAACTGGCTATTATCTTTGATTGCGGTTACAGTGATTTCTTTTTTGAGGTGAACAATGATTTCCACAAGAAGCTGCTGAAGTATAAGATCGATCATGATTTCCTGGTCCGCCCCGGGGGCCATAACGGGGAGTATTGGAAAAACTCGATCGATTATCAGATCATGTTCTTCAAGAAATTCTTTGATAAGAAATAATGTCATAAAAGTTTCACCCTAACAAAAGGGTGAAACTTTTTTAACTCAATCCTTCGATCACACCATCCACGATGTCGATCCGTTTGGCCTGCGGGTCTTTGGGAAGCCCTGGCATACGCATGATCTCGCCCATGATTACGACAATCATTTCCGCACCATTATTGATGATTATATCGCGTACTTTCATTTCGAAGTCTTTGGCAACCCCATAGGCTTTCGGATCGGAAGAGAATGAATATTGCGTCTTTGCAATACAAATCGGGTAGTGGGAGATTCCCAGGCTTTCGATCTGTTTGATTTTCTTGTCGGCTAACGTTGTGTAGACGACGGATGCGGCCCCGTAGATCTGTTCGGAGACCTTTTTGATCTTGGTACGGATCGGCTCGTTGTCTTCATATATATAGGTAAGCGGAGCGGATGGTTTCTTTTCTATGGTGTCGACAACCAGTCTGGCCAGTTCCGCACCTCCTTCGCCACCTGCTGCAAATACGTTATTCATGCAGAATCCTACACCGATCTCACGGCAGTGTTCGGCCACCAGTTCGATTTCTTCGTCTGTGTCGGATGCATATTTGTTGAAAGTAACGATTACTTCCTGTCCGAAGCGCTTCATGTTTTCAACATGTTTGTCCAGATTGGCAAAACCGTTCTTCAGCCCTTCGATGTTCGGTTCTTTGATTTTGTCTTCCGGCACACCGCCATGTAGTTTCAGGCTTTGTGCCGTTGCGACGATAACAGTCAGTTTCGGGGTCAGTCCGGCTTTCCGGCATTTGATATCGAAAAACTTTTCCGCACCGAGGTCTGCACCGAAGCCAGCCTCTGTCACGACATAGTCACCGTATGTGAGTGCCATTTTGGTCGCCAGGATCGAATTGCAACCGTGCGCGATGTTGGCAAACGGGCCTCCGTGTACGAATGCGGCGGTATTTTCGGTTGTCTGTACCAGATTAGGCAGAAGGGCGTCTTTCAGCAAGACGGTGATGGCGCCTGCCACGCCCAGATCGTTTACTGTAAATGGGTTACCATCGTATGAATATCCCAAAAGGATATTGCCGACACGGCGTTTCAAGTCTTCAATATCCGTGGCCAGACAAAGAATCGCCATGATTTCGGAAGCGGGAGTAATATCGAAACCGGTTTCCGTCGGAACACCGTTGGCTGAACCTCCCAGCCCGGAAACGATATTCCGCAAACTGCGGTCGTTTACGTCCAGCACGCGTTTCCATTTGATTTCTTTCAGGCCTTCGCAGGTGTTGCGGGTCTGGTAAATGTAGTTGTCCAACAGGGCTGTGATCATATTATGTGCAGAGGTTACCGCATGAAAGTCGCCTGTGAAATGGAGGTTGATGTTCTCCATAGGCAATACTTGCGAATAGCCGCCTCCGGCTGCCCCGCCTTTCATTCCGAAACACGGGCCCAGTGAAGGTTCGCGCAGGGCGACAATCGCTTTCTTCCCGATTTTGTTCAGCCCCAACGTAAGACCGATCGAAACGGTAGTCTTACCGATACCGGCCTTGGTCGGGGTAATGGCTGTTACCAGGATCAGGTTATGTTCCTTGATTTTTTTCTCGTCGATCAGGTGAAGGGGGATTTTGGCAATATATCTGCCGTAGTTCTGAACTTCTTCACGCGGAATGCCTAATCCGCCTGCGATCTCCTTTATTTTGCGCAGGGAAACCTCCCTTGCAATTTCTATGTCCGATTTCATGCTTGATGTAAGTTTAAGTGAGAAACAAATGTAGTTATATTTTTATATAATAACAAAATGAAAAGATTTATAGTTGTTGACTTACAAGCCTTTGTTGAAACAGATGTCAAATTGATAATTGATGATAAAAAAGAGGATAGGTGAGCATTGTGTAATGCTTATATGTTGTTTTCTTGTTATTTTGCAAACTTGAGTTGACAGAATATGGCCTTTTGGTTATTTTCAGTCTTAAAGAATTATAAAATATGGAAGTGGTGGTGCTGTTTGTGATAATTTGTTTATATTTGCAGCGTCACGATGATAAAATGAAACAAACATAGAATTAAATGTGATAAAAAGTAATTGGTATAACAAATAAAAGGACTTCGGTTTATGTAATAAAGGAGATTTGATTATGGCAACAATGAGATTAAGTTTGATGGAAGTAGCTTTAAGAGAAACAGGATCATGGGTAAGAACTATTGCGGATAGTCTGGGTTTCCGGGCATTTTCAAAGATGAATCCTTCAGGAGGTATGAATAATGTCGGTTGGGATGTGACCAAGCAGAAGGAAATCCAGGATCTTCATCATTATGCTGTCCGCGATTTGATCCCTAAAGCTGGTGCTTATCAAATGAAGTTGCTCGAATCACTGGCTCAATCAGCTTCCATATATTCACCGGAAGAATTGGAATCTCTGTACAGCGACACGAATAAAAGGATTGAAAAGATCGGCAGTCATATTTCGGGTGTACTGCTGAGCGCACGTGAATTGTGCAAGTCAGGCCACCAGAACTGGGAGTCCGTTCAATCCCTTCGCTATCATATCATCCAACTGAGCAATCTTTTGGAATCCGAATAGATTCTACTATTTATATGATAAACTACTGTATGATCATCAGTGAGAAATAGGGAAACGATTTTTCGCTGATGATTTTTTTATCCGAGGTGTAATACTCTTTATCCGTTCCGATATTCTCAAAATAATGGAACCGGGCTTGCGGATGCTTGCGGATACATTCGTGGACGGCCTCTATGCATTGGGACAGTTTCATGATAACGATCACATAACCGGCCTCGATTTTTTCCGACAACTCTTCTGCTGTCAAAATTCCGGGAATGACGATGATTTCTTCTTCCTGCTTGACAATATGCAAACCGGCAAGGGCGCCGGCCGCTATAAAAGCCGGTATTCCGGCTGTGCGTTCCACCTCGATATGATTCGTTTTAAATTTATCGTAGATATACTGGATAGAGGAATAGAATCCGGCATCACCTTCGGCTACGATGACTGTCTTTTTCCCTTCTTGCCGGGCTGATACAGCCTTCTCGTATAATGTATCGTAGGTTTTCCAGGCTTCGGTGCGGTCCTTGCTCATCGGGAGTGCGAACAGTCGGATCTTTGATTCTTCGATCTCGAGCTCCTTTACGATATGGGCGGCCCGTGAAAGGAATTGGCCGTTTTTGTTCTTGGTTGCAGGACAATAGATGACATCGGCTTGTTGAAGTTTTTTCAAGCCCTTCAGGGTGATCAGTTCCGGTTCTCCCGGACCGAGCGATACGAAGCAGATAGGATACGACATATACTTGCTGTTTTGTTTGGACCGCAAAAGTGACCAAATTTGTGGAACTATCCAAATACCCGTTCTACAAATGTGGGGATAAATTCTACACTTATTTCCGGAATCAGGAAGCTATATCCCACATACGCCTTGATTTATGTTTTTTGGCATGTTATTTGTATATAAAGGAGCAGTTAGAAAAAGGTAATTAGATTGTTTAAATTATTTAGGTTATGAAGAAGTTAGTATTGATGATGACTATCATGGTTTGTGGTGTCTGTTTGTCCCAAAACCTCTATGCTCAGGCTGGACAGGCAGAAAATACGGATATTGATATGATTAGTATGAAGAATTTTTACGTGATCGATGTTGTCGATGTCGACCTTCCGACGCAGGAAGCGATTTACAACGCTTACGACAACTGCCTGATCAAGGAGATTTATAAATCGAACGGTAGCGGAAGTCCTATCCTGTATAAGGTCGTTCTGGAAACGAAGGAACAGAAAAATCTGGTTGTAGCTTTCGATCAGAGCGGTTGTGTGCTGAAAGTAATGCCGGAGGATGAATATCTGGCAGCCCGGAAGAAATGATGTAGTAAATTTATATAGATTAGCAAATCCCCGAACTTTCTAAAATGAAAGTGCCGGGGATTCTTTTTTTCTTATTACTTTTGTCGCTGAAACAGGTTCTGTTATCCTTTTCAGGATACGGATTAAAAGGGAACCGGGTGGAAATCCCGGACAGACCACGCTGCTGTGAAACTTCAGGAACATACCGGCAATACTTTATGCCACTGACCATTCAACTAAATAGTCGGGAAGGTGCCGGGATGGAAGTAAGTCAGAAGACCTACCGTTTCGATTAACAAAGAGTACTTGTTCCCGTGGGGTAGGATAAGGCTTGTCGACAGGAAATAAAATGAATTGAATATGAAAAAGTGTCTGGTAGGATGTTACCTGCTTTTGTCGTTATTGGTTGTATCATCGTGCACAACCAAAAACAACCGGCAGACTGAAAAGGAAGAAGTAACTGAGCAAAATGCGTATTTTGCTACCGTCCGTATTGTGCCGGAATATGCCCGTGGTTTTAATGTATCTTACAATGACGGATATGTTTTGTTGGATATTCAGGACCCGCAGAATGAGGAAAGTACGACTTTTCATTATGCACTTGTCAAGAGAGGGACTAAGCCGGCAGGTATCCCTGAATCATATACGGTGATTGAGACGCCTATCCGGAGTGTTATTTGTATGACATCCCTCCAACTATCCAGCTTTATTAAAATGAATGCCTTGGATAAAGTGGTGGGAATCACCAGCACGCGGCATCTCTTCAACAAGGAGATGAACGAACGGTTGAAAGCCGGTAAGACGGCACGGATCGGGATCGAGGGCAACTTCGACAACGAAGTGATCATGAGCATGAATCCCGATCTGATCCTTATTTCACCATTTAAACGGGGTGGATACGAAACACTGAAAGATGTCGGTATCCCTTTGATCCCCCACCTGGGTTATAAGGAGATGACGCCGTTAGGACAGGCGGAATGGGTGAAGTTCGCGGGTCTGTTGCTGGGTGAAGAACAGAAGGCGAACGAAACTTTCTCGGTCATAGCAACGCGCTATAATGAGTTGAAAGCATTGACGACGGAAGGAAAGATCAAGAGACGCCCGGTCGTTCTGAGCGGCGAGATGAGAGGTGGCAACTGGTATGCCGTGGGGGGCGAGAGTTTTCTGGCACAGCTCTTTAAAGATGCCGGGGCCGATTATTTCCTGAAAGACGACAGACGTTCGGGTGGTGTGACGCTCGACTTCGAGACTGTCTATAACCAGGGCGACGAGGCTGACTACTGGCGTATCGTGAACAGCTATCCGGGCACGTTCAGTTATAAAGCCCTGAAAGACCAGGACCCGCGCTATGCTGATTTCCGGGCTTTCAAAGAGAAAGGTATCATCTATTGCAATATGAAAGATACTCCTTTTTACGAAAGTATGCCGACCGAGCCGGAAGTTGTATTGGCTGACCTGCTGCACATCTTTCATCCGGATCTGTTGCCCGACCATACGCCCGTTTATTACGCACTATTAAAATAAGCTACGTCAATGAGACACTCTACTACTTTTCTGATGTTACTGCTCGTGGCGTCTATCCTTGTTTTGATGTTCCTCAACCTGGTGTTGGGGTCGGTCTCTATTCCGTTGAAGTCCGTTTGGAATATCGTTTGCGGAATGGGAGGGGAACCGGTGACCTGGCAGAATATCGTCTGGAAATCCCGTCTTCCGCAGGCGTTGACGGCATTGGTGGCCGGAGCAGGTCTGGCGATAAGCGGTTTGCAGATGCAGACCGTCTTCCGGAACCCGCTGGCAGGGCCGTCCGTGTTGGGTATCAGCTCCGGTGCCAGTATGGGGGTTGCCTTTGTGGTGCTGTTGAGCGGGAGCCTGGGCGGTGTGGCGCTTAGCAAATTGGGATTTATGGGAGAGGTTGCCCTTTCCATTGCGGCGGTGATCGGTTCGCTGTCGGTGATGGCGCTGATCGTCTATGTCTCGCAAAAGGTGAAGGGGAATGTAACGCTGCTGATTATCGGCGTGATGATCGGATATGTGGCCAATGCGGTGATCGGCGTGCTGAAGTTTTTCAGTGTGGAAGAGGATATCCGTGCTTATGTGATCTGGGGGTTGGGTAGCTTCTCCCGTGTATCCGGCAATCAGATGATGCTGTTTGTCGTGATCATGGCGATTTTGATCCCGTTATCTTTCCTTTTGATAAAGACGTTGAACCTGATGCTGTTAGGAGACGGGTATGCCCGCAACTTAGGCCTGAATATCAAGCGGGCGCGCTTGTTGGTGATCACTTCGGCCGGCGTGCTGACAGCTATCGTGACGGCCTATTGCGGTCCTATCATCTTTTTAGGGTTGGCGGTTCCGCATCTTTGCCGGGCGATCTTCCAGACGTCCGACCACCGGATACTGATGCCTGCCGTATTGTTTGCCGGGGCTGCATTGGCATTGGTTTGCAACCTGATTGCCCGTATGCCGGGATTCGAAGGTGCTTTGCCGGTCAATTCGGTGACGGCGCTGGTCGGTGCTCCGGTGATTGCTTCCGTACTATTCAGCAAACGTAAGAACGAACTGAACGAATGATGAAACAAGATACAATCCATATAGATAACCTCTCTATTGGCTATCAGTCGAAGAACGATACAAAACTGGTTGCAAGCCATATACAGGCCCGCATCTACAGTGGCGAGTTGACCTGCCTGTTAGGAGCGAACGGGGTGGGGAAGTCAACGCTGCTGCGCACCCTGTCCGCTTTTCAACCGAAGATCGAAGGTGTGATCTCGGTCTTAGGGCGCGACGTCGACAGCTATTCGGATAAGGAACTGAGTACGACTATCGGTGTCGTACTGACCGAGAAATGCAATATCCGGAATATGTCCGTGCATGAACTGGTTGGGATGGGACGCAGTCCTTATACCGGTTTCTGGGGGCGGCTCGGCAAGGTGGACAAGCGGATTGTAGAAGAGTCTATCGCCTTAGTGAGAATCGAAAACCTTGCCTCCCGGATGGTGCATACCTTGTCCGACGGAGAGCGGCAGAAGGTGATGATCGCCAAAGCGCTTGCCCAGGAAACGCCTGTTATCTTTCTGGATGAGCCTACCGCCTTCCTCGACTTTCCGAGCAAAGTGGAAATCATGCAACTGCTCCACCACTTGACAAGAAGCACGAATAAGACAATCTTCCTTTCCACGCACGACCTGGAACTGGCCTTGCAGATTGCCGATAAAATCTGGCTGATGGATAAGGTTAATGGTATTACGACCGGAACTCCCGAAGACTTGGCTTTAAGCGGTCATTTGAGTGGATTCTTTGCCCGCAAGGGGATTGTGTTCGATACCGAGACCGGCCTGTTCCGCATCGATAACCAATATTCGACGGAAATACGCCTGAACGGGCACGGGCAGAAATATGCAATGGTTCGCAAAGCCCTCCAACGAAACGGCATACGTGCCGACCGTCGTGTGGAGTCGTCCGCCTGGATAGAGACGGTGGGAGAAGCCGCTGCATTTATTGTTCATTTGCCTGACGAACAAGTCCTCAATGCCGGGACAATAGAGGAACTCTTACAGATTATATCTACCCATTTCTAACAAACTTTCCTTTCCGTTTGTTATCAGTAGACAGATTGTCAAACGCTGAAAAACTAAACGAGATGAAAAAGTATTTTCTTTATGCCTCCCTGCTGTTTGCAGGCATGCTTACCTCTTGCGGGGATGATGCTCCGAGCGAGATCGATCCGTCGATCCCTTTCTACCAGAATCTGGGCGTCGAATACAATGTTACGCAGAACCATACGCATATTGGTGCGAACTTCAACAAGTCCAACAGCGAAGGCGTGAGTCTGAGACTGCCGGATAAATACATCCTGTTCAACGGGAAAGATCCGGATTTCCTGGGACAGGGTACATATATGTATATGCTTTCGGAGCCCGGCCTGAACCCGGTCACCTTTACTTTCACCCGTTGGAAAGGCCAGGTGTGCACGAATAAAGCCTCTATCGAAGATGTCGATCCGATAGCTATTCCCGAATCATTCACGGCTATCAAGGGAAACGGAAGTACGGTTATCACCTGGGAAGGCAACCCGATCGGGAAGGACGAATATGTCCAGGCGCATCTCACCTATAGCGGAGGCGTTTACGACCTCAACAATACGCAGGAGGGGGCAACCTCTATCACACTGAATTTTACAAACCCGACCTCGGCCGCTACCGGGACATTATACCTGAGCCGTGTCAGGAAACTACCCTTGCAGGAAAGCAATGGCGATGCCGGTGGGAAGATCGACGTCTCATACGTGCAGAATAAAGATGTTGTATTCGAGTGATTACATCCGGTAAGGTATTTCCCCGTTTTCCGCGATCAACAGGATAGACAGCTTTCCGTCCGGTAGCAGGGGAGCGCAATGCTCTTGGCATTTCCGCAGCAGAAGCGTGAAGAAACGCTCTTGCCCGGCCGGATCGAACAGGTCCCATAGCTCACGAGCCAGGGTCAGTGTGTCTATCCGGTCGATCGCTTCGGAGGGACAGCCGGCTTGTCCGGCAACTTCCTTCAGGAAGGATTTGTTCATGACGACCTTCTTGCTATGCGTGTCCAATGCTCCTTCCGCCAGCTTAACGGCTTTGCCGATCATGATACCCATGATTACCTCCTCGAAATGCAGTTCGGAAGCAATCTTCAATGTCTCGCCGATGAAGTTCCCATAGTGGACAAACATTTGCGGGGGAAGCTCCCCGCCAAGTTTGCCTGCCAGGTCCGCTTTCAGGAAGCGTTCGCTTTTAGCGCCGGAATTAATGACCAGGCGGGAACAGCCTGTCGCTTTGGCAACTTCAGCCTCCTTGTGGATGGAAGCAATAAAAGCCTCGTTGGAGAAAGGGCGGACGATACCCGATGTACCGATGATGGAGATTCCGCCGACGATCCCTAATTTAGGGTTGAAGGTCCGGGCAGCCAGGGCTTGCCCTCCGGGGACGGATATTGTGACGATTACTTCTTTAGTCTGGCCGGCCAGGCCGTTTTCCTGTAACACTTTGGTTAGTTCCTCCGTCATTAGCCGGCGCGGAGTGGCATTGATGGCAGGGCCGCCGATCTCAAGTCCCAAGCCCGGAAGGGTGACAGTGCCGACACCTTCACCGCCTCTGAACAGGATGGTAGGAGCATGGTCTTGCCCGGCAGAGCTTGAATCTGCCTTCACCAGTTCGATACGTGCTACGATGGAACAGCCGTTCGTCACGTCCGGATCGTCACCCGAATCCTTGATAACGGTACATTGTGCCGCCTTGTCCGGCCATTCGGTCGAGACTACCGGAAGCGTGATACACTCGCCTGACGGCAGTGTGATCCGGCTATCCGGCTGCTTTTCTTTCGTCAGCAAGGCCTGCAATGCCGCCTTAGCCGCAGCGGTGGCACAGGCTCCGGTCGTAAAACCACTGCGAAGTGGGAAGAAGTCCGGCACCAGCCGTTCAATAGCCTTTCGCAATCCTTCGACACCTTGTACAAAGGTAAATGTTTCGGGCAAGGCAGGTCGTTGGATGACATAAACGGGAATGCCGCAGGCTTGTGCCGCCTCCACTTTCTCGTTGAAGTAACCGCTTTCCCCACTTTCTTTTGTCAGGATCGCATCCGGGCGGAGCTGTTCGAACAACCGTTTCTCATCTTCCCCTTCCCAGAAGAATACAAGCCGTTCGCGGGGGAAACCGCTTGCATCGGCCAATGAGAGCGATTCTTGCCGGTTCAGGATACGGAACCGGCAAGGCGTCTTTTCCCAATAAGGACGCAACCTGGCGATCGTCTTTACACCTGTCAGTGCCAGTAGGTCGCGGATACCGTCGGTACGGAGGCGGTCGATAGCCTCCGCATAGTCCGCACACCATATCAGCCGTCCGTCCCGTGGAGGATACTGTCTCTCGAGGCGGACAACCGGAATTTGCAGTTTGGAAGAAACGCCGGCAAGCGTCTGGTGTAATTGGATGGCGAAAGGATGGGCGGCGTCTATCAGCAATGAGATTTGTCTCTCACGGCAGAACTCCGTCATCTCTTCTTCCTGCATACCGCCCGTAACGCGGATGGCATGAGCCGTCTCAATCGCCTGCTCATTGCCGACCGTCGAGTAGTAGTAAGGCTTGCCGGCGCTTTCTACCACTTGGATGGCCTTGCGCCCCTCCGTTGTTCCTCCCAGGATCAGAATCATGCTTATTTCCGGAACAGATGTTTAAACTCGTCGGCATACAGGCGGGAAAGCCCCTCGCGGTTGTCGATAGCATCCCCAACGACCAGCAGGGTTGTCAGCGTTAGGTTGTTGTCTTTGACGATCCGGGCCAGGTCTTTCAGTTCGCTCCTGTAAATACGTTCGTCTTTCCAGGTCAGCTTGTAGCAGGCGGCAACGGGAGTTGTCGGCGGATAATGTTCCAGCAGCTCTTTCTGTACCTGTTCGACAATTCCGGCACTGAGGAAGATACACATGGTGCTTTGGCTGGCAGCCAGTTTATGCAGTTGTTCCTTTTCGGGCATGGGCGTACGCCCTTCGCCACGTGTCAGGATGATTGTCTGTACCTTTTCCGGTATGGTGAGCTGGGAGCGGAGGGCGGCTGCAGCAGCCTGGAAAGAGGAGATTCCCGGCGTAATGTGATAGCTCATCCCGTATTGGTCGAAGAAGGCCATTTGTTCCTGTATCGCCCCGTATATGCAGGGGTCGCCTGTGTGCAGGCGGACCACGAACTTGCCTTTATCGTAGAACTCTTTCATCAGCATGAACTGTTCCTCCAGGTTCATGTCGGCAGAGCTTCGTACCGTTGCCCCGTGTTTGGCGCACAGGGTCAGTTCTTTCGGAACAAGGCTTCCGGCGTAGAGGATCAGGTCTGCCTTTTCGAGCATCCGTCTGCCCCGGATGGAGATCAGTTCGGGATCACCCGGTCCGGCTCCGACGATCTCGATATGTCCCTGTTTCTTTTCTTCTTTGCGCTCTGCCTGTTTGTCGAGGGCTATCGAAAAGGTGAAGTCGCACACATCGCTTGTCTGTCCCTTCTGTTTTTCGATGATCAGCGGGCCACCTTCCGAGCTCAGGATGGCAGCCGCTTCCGATACGCTGGCCGACTTGGTGACATTCTTCACCTTGGAGGACGGGTTCGGCACGATGACCTTGTTCAGCTCTTCTGCCGGATAGGTCTTGAACGGGCACCGCAGAAATTCCTCCGCAAAGGTGTTGAGCAGCGGCTCATCCTTTTTCAGGTCGATGGAGGAAAGAGTTATGATGGATTTCGGATTGATGCTGTAGAAGAACAGATACTGCATCAACCCCATCAGGAAAGCGTCCATATTGTCCAGTCCCTTCTTGCATCCGACGCCCATGTGGAGCACTTTCGGGAAGAACGACAGGCAGGGGATAGGAGAGGCTCCGTAGAAATAGGGGCTGACCGTGATCAACTGTTCGTATTTACTCATGTCGATATCCGAATAATCATAGAATATATCCACATGGGAAGGGCAGGTCTCTTCCAGATAGTCCGTATCTTTCGTCCGGACATCGAGCAAGAGAGCCGTAGGCCTCCGGTTGACGAATCGTGCGATACATTCGTTCATCAGCTTCTTTCTGGACCTTTCGAAATCTTCGCCGAGGTCTTCATCGAGGTCGAATTGGGAAAACCCGTGTATGCCGGCCTTTAGGTCATATATATCCGTCTCCCAGCCAAACTGTTTATGGAAAGTATCCAAGGCCCAAAGCCCCTGGTTGTCGCTCTGTGTCGTGACGACCGCCTCGGCCTTCAGTATGTCGGCCAGTTGGTGCGTCAGGCTGTTTGCCCCGCCGATATGTCCGGAGAGGACCGACACGACATACTTCCCGGTACTGTCGATGCAGACAACCGCCGGGTCTGTATATTTACTCTTTATATAAGGTGCGATGCTCCGCACGCAAATGCCCATTGCTCCGATGAAAACAAGGTTTCCGGATGCTGCGAACAGTTCGCCTGTCAAGTCTTCGAAAGAGGAGAACTGCCGGGTGCCCTTTGCTATGTCTTTACTGTAGATAACAGCTTCTCCGGAATATCCCTTCCGGATTTTACGCGCTAAGGGCAGGCTGCTTGCAGATACTACAATGATATTTAATGACTCTTTACACATAATGTTTACCAGTTGCACAAAGTATTGTTATCGGATTATGTTGATCGATCGCGACATTCATCTCCGAATGTAGCTTCAACCCGTTCTCTTCGACCGCCTCCCGGAACAGCTTGCAACTGTCTTCCGATACGGAGTTAAATACGATCTTGCCGCTCAGCGAGTTCAGGTGAGGGACGATCTTCCGCACCATCTCTTTCAGTTTGCCTCCATGCCCGCCTATAAAGACGGCATCGACAATCGTATTCTCTTCGATAGTAGCGTTCAGGAAGTCGCCGATATGCAGTTCGATGCCGGGAGCGCTGTGCAGCCGTGCATTGGATTGTATGATCGTTTCGCATTCTTCCCGTACTTCGAAAGCCTGGATGTGAAGATGCGGATACTGCCGGCGTGCCTCGATCGAGATAGACCCGGTGCAGGCGCCTATGTCCCAGAAGCTATTGCTGTTGTGCAGTTCCAGCAGGCTCAGGTCGATTGTGCGGATCGGCGCTTTGGTGATCATCTTTGCCCTGTCGTCAAGCAAGAGGAATTTTGTGTCCGGAATACCGGCGGCCGGATGTTGCAGGGTGCAATGCGGAGCCTTGAACAGCAAGACGCAGTTCGGACTTTTGAAACTCATCCGGCTGATCTCCTCGATCGAATATATCTTATAGATCTTTTCTTTATCCGGGTTACCCAAATGCTCGGCGACCCGCATCGTGTAGTCTTTGTCCAGATGGTATTCCATCATTCTTTTAGCAATTGCGTCAGGCGTGTGGACATGGTCGGTCAGCACACCGATCAGCGGACGGTATTCCAGCAAAGCCCGGTCGAGTTCGTGCCAGGGGCGTCCGGTGACGGACACGGCGTGCATATTCTCGTAGGCTATCTGTTCCCGGTGGGCGAACATCTGCAGGGAATTGAAATAAGGGAATACCTTCATGCCAACCCCTAAAAGGTTTTTCCTGACGGTGGAAGCGAAACCGAAGAAGAACGGGTCGCCTGAAACGAAGGAGACTATCACTTTGTCTTCCTGAATCAGCCGGCTGTATTCAGCCATAACTTCGTCTATCGGTGCTTTTATCTCGATCCATATCGCATCGGCGGGCAGGAAAGGCTTCACGATCTCATAATGTCGTTTCCCTCCGGAGAAGATATTGTCGTGTTTGATACTCTTGATGATTACTTCTATATGCTTGGGTTGTGGATTATCGTCCATACCGACCATATAGATGTGTGTTTTGCCGTAAGTCTCTACTATTTCTCTCGTGTTCATACGTCTCTACCTGGTTTTAATTGTTCTGCGTCATTGTAGCAAAGTATAGCGTTTACCAAAGTTGCGGCCAGGTTGCTACCCCCTTTCCGTCCTTCGACAATGAGTTTAGGAATGGAGACAAACGGTTTTACCATGTGTTTGGATTCCTGTACGTGTACAAAACCGACAGGAGCGGCAATGATGCCGGCGGGCGTGGCTTTCCCTTTCCTTATCAGGTCACAAAGTTCTATCAGCGCCGTGGGCGCATTGCCAAAAACATATAATGCATCAGGATGTTCGCCCGCCGCAAGCCGGATGCCCGCCTGTGTACGGGTAATCCCTTTTTCGGCAGCCAAAGCAACGGCGCGTTCGTCCTGCAAATAACATTTCACTTCGATCCCCATTCGTTGCAAAGCTCCTTTCCGGATGCCGGAAGCGGCCATTGTCACATCGGTGATGATGGTGCTTACTTCGCCGCGGCTGAACCGCCCGTACAGGGAGGCGACGGCATTGTCGTCGATCCGCAGGATGTTCTCCATGTCGAAATCAGCGGTCGTATGGATAGCGTGGAGCAGGGCCCATTTCTTGTCGAGCGGGATCTCTTTATTCTTCAGTTCTTTCTCTATCGTGCGGAAACTGCGGATCATGATGTCCTGGCCGATGCCGACATCCGTGTTCATCTTGATCTCGCCGTAGTAGCCACGCGGTGTGATGAACTTGTCGCCTGCGATGTATGACTGCGAGTTACCGATCAGGATGACCGTAAACATATCGACCTGTTCGGGGTCGAACTCGCCAAGCGTAGTCAGATTGACAACCTGCTCCTCACGTCCGGCCTGGCGGACATAACCGACAGGCGTCGCCGGGTCGCGTTCTTCGAGGAATAGTTCTTTCAGGCGGTATAACTGCCAGTACCGTCCTTCGCTTTTCGGATTGTAGACGGCTGTCACAAAGTCTCCGATGGCTGCCGCCCGTATGCGTTTCTCGATCCGTTCCCAAGGCGTCATCAGGTCGGAGAGGGAGATGATGCAGAGATCATGCCCGATGGGAGCTCCCAGGAGCGAAGCCGCTTTCTGGAAAGCACTGATGCCGGGCACTACTTCTATCTCCAACTGAGATGCTTCTTGCTTCACGCTCATTTCATAGATCAGCGGAGCCATTCCGTAGATTCCGGCGTCGCCGGAGCTGATCACCGTCACCGTCTTTCCTTCCAAAGCATGTTTGCATGCCTCTTCGGCACGTGCTTTCTCGCGCTTCATCCCGGTGTCGATGCACTGGGCGTCCGGACGGACAATATCCTGTATGAATTGAAAGTAATAATTATATCCGATGATGACATCCGACTGCCTGATGGCAGACAATGCCGCCGGCGTTATATCTTCTCGGCTTCCCGGGCCGATACCGGCGACAATGATTTTCCCTTTGCTCATATATAATCTGTTTGTAGATAATAGAAGCAAAGGTACGATTTATATTTAGTTTTCTTCCGCCGGTTGATACAAATATCGCTTGATACTCCGCTTCGGAGTCTTTTCGAACTCTTCCTGGTAGAGCTTGAAACAGGAGACTTTGCTGTAGGCCGGCATTTCGGCATTCAGCTGGTCGATGTTTTGCTGCATCAGCTTTTCGATCTCGGAGTGTTGCATGCCGGCCTTGTCCAGCTGTTCCCAATCCGGATAGATCAGCGCCACCAGTTTGCCGCCTTGCGAGATGATGATCGACTCGGCGACATAAAGCATATTGTTCAGGCGGTCTTCAATCTCTTCGGGATAGATGTTCTGGCCGTTGGAACTCAGTATCATACTCTTGCTGCGTCCGCGTATGTAAAGGAAGCCGTCAGCATCGAGTGTCCCCAAGTCGCCGGTGCGCAGCCAGCCGTCGGGCATCATGACAGCCTTGGTCGCTTCCGGGTTCTTGTAATAACCCAGCATTACGTTCATGCCGCGGACCAGTATTTCGCCTACTTCGTTCTCCGGGTCGTCCGAGTCGATCCGTACCTCCATCCGATCGACGATCCGGCCGACAGAGCCTTGTTTGAATGTGTCCCATTGCTCATACGACACCAACGGCCCGCATTCCGTCATGCCGTAGCCGACCGTATAGCGGAAATTGATGGATTTGAGGAACGTCTCCACCTCTTTGTTGATGGCGGCCCCGCCGATCACGATCTCGCCGAAGTTCCCGCCGAAAGAGTCGTTCAACTTTTGGGCGATCTTGTCACGCACTTTCTGGTCTACATAGGGCACTTTCAGCAGCAGCTTGATGAGCGGCTTTTCGAGTTCGGGGAATACCTTATTCTTAATAATCTTTTCAATGATAAGCGGAACGGCAAGGATCAATGCGGGGCGGACCGTGGCGAAAGCCTCTGCGATGATCTTGGGGCTTGGCGTACGCGTCAGGAAATGGACGTGGCAACCTTTGTTGACGGAGTTCAGCACCTCGAACGCCAACCCGTACATGTGCGCCATCGGCAGCATGCAGACGATGTTGTCTCCCGGATGGATGAACGGCAGGCGGTCGTAGGCGAACTGCGTGTTGCTCCACAGGCTGCGGTAGGGGATCATGACGCCTTTGGAAAAGCTGGTTGTCCCCGATGTATAGTTCAGTACTGCCAGTTCTTCCGGGTCTTCGACATGATACTTCACGTCTTTGGCCTTGAAAGAGCGCGGATATTTCTTGCCGAAATACTCGTTGATGCGGTCGCGCACAGTGCGCACCTCTTTGTTCTTGCAGTCGATGATGGAGAAATTGTCCAACATCATAAACAACCTGACATCCGGCATCATCTTTTCGTTCATGTTCTCCCAATTGTTGGAACCCGCCAGTACGGCTTTCGCTCCCGAATGGTTGACGATATGGTGGATGTTATCCGGCTTGAACTCATGCAGGATCGGTACGGCAACAGCCCCGTAGGCAAGTATCCCGAAGAAGCAGATCGCCCAGTTGGACGAGTTGCGCCCGACGATGGCCACTTTGTCGCCTTTCTTGATACCGGCATGTTCCAGCAGGATGTGAAACTTCTCTATCCGGCGGGCAACGTCTTTGAAATGGTAAGTATGTCCATTGTAATCGGAGAAAGCGGGGAGGTCCCAATGCTCCTTGATGCTTCTCTCTATAAGGCCTAAGAAACGATTATCCATATTGATACAGTTTTAAAAAGAACCGGGAACCCCGGGAGAATGTTGCGAAGATAGTAAAGATATGGATAGGTTACTCCCAATGTGCAAAAGATTCGTCTGCATGACATGAAAATCTAATAGTTTTGCCACAGGATTGCCATAGGCTTGGCAAAAGTTTGCCAAGCGCATGGCAAAGGCGTGCCACTTAGTTGGCAAATGTTTGCCATCAGGATGGCAAGACTGTGCCACTTAGATGGCAAAAAAAGACCATAGGTATGAAACAATAAAGACATACCTATGGTCCGAAAATCTTATACCGGTGAAATAAACCGTCCTTGCTTACCAGGGAGTGATCGTCACGTTGCGGAACTGCACTTCCTTGCCTTCGCTCTGCAGGCCGATGTAACCTTCTTTCACTTTGTTCGTGCCGGTGTTCTGGTAAACGCCGTTGATGTACACCGTGATGACGCCGTCTTTTACGAAGATATTCGCTTCGTTCCATTCTCCGGCAGGCTTTTCGCTGTCCGGGTTGCTCTTCCGTACAACCGGGAAGCCTGGGCGCGGTTCTCCCGGTTTGCCCTGGTATTCGGCCAGGTCGGAGCCTCCCAAGAGGACGAAGTCGCCGGCGTTGTCCTGCATCAGGTTACACTCGATGCCGTTCGGGAACGGGTTCTTCGGATCTTCGATCAGCAGGAAGATACCGCTGTTTGCCTTTTCCTTGCCGTTTGGCCAGCGATATTCTACGTGCAGCTTGTAGTTGCCGTATTTCTCTTTTGTGTACATATATCCGAATGGCTGTCCTGTGATGTTGATGACACCGTCTTTTACAGAATACACCTGATCGGCGGGGACAGAGTTCTTGTCGACAACGAAATTCCAGCCCGAAAGGTCTTTTCCGTTGAACAACTTGGTTGTTTTCTGCGCACTCGCTTCACTTCCGAAGCACAAAAAGGCGGCAGCCACTACTGCCATTGCTAACATTCTTTTTTTCATGGTCTTACAAATTTATAAATGTGATTAATCAACAATAAGTTTACGGTAACGGACACGTTTCGGTTCGACGTCTCCCAATTGCTTGCGCTTGTATTCTTCGTACTCCGAGTAAGAGCCTTCGTAGAACACGACGTTGGAATCTCCTTCGAACGAAAGGATATGTGTACAGATGCGGTCCAGGAACCAGCGGTCGTGTGAAACGACAACGGCACAGCCGGCGAAGTTTTCCAATCCTTCTTCCAGTGCGCGGAGCGTGTTCACGTCGATATCGTTGGTCGGTTCGTCGAGCAGCAGGACGTTTGCCTCGGCCTTCAGCGTGAGGGCGAGGTGCAGGCGGTTCCGCTCACCACCGGAAAGCACGCCGCAGAGTTTTTCCTGGTCGGCTCCGGCAAAGTTGAATTTGGAAAGATAGGCGCGGGAGTTGATCTCCTTGCCGCCGACGCGGATAAATTCCTGTCCGCCGGAAACAACCTGGTAGACCGTCTTGTTCGGGTCGATATCTTTGTGCGTCTGGTCGGCATAACCGACTGTCACGGTCTCACCCACTTCAAAAGTCCCCTTGTCGATGCTTTCCATGCCCATGATCATCTTGAACAGGGTGGTTTTACCAGCGCCGTTCGGACCGATCACACCGACGATGCCGTTGGGCGGCAGCATGAAGTTGAGGTCGTCAAACAGCAGTTTGTCGCCGAAGGCTTTTGCTACGTGTTGGGCTTCGATCACCTTGTTGCCCAGTCGCGGACCGTTCGGGATGAAGATTTCCAACTTGGCTTCCCGCTCTCTCTGGTCCTCGTTCAGAAGGGCTTCGTAAGAGTTCAGACGGGCTTTGCCTTTTGCCTGGCGGGCTTTCGGGGCCATGTTGATCCATTCCAACTCGCGTTCGAGTGTCTTGCGACGCTTGCTGGCCTGCTTTTCCTCCTGTGCCATGCGTTTTGTCTTCTGGTCCAGCCAGGAAGAATAATTGCCTTTCCAGGGGATGCCTTCGCCGCGGTCCAGTTCGAGAATCCATCCGGCTACATGGTCGAGGAAGTAGCGGTCGTGCGTGATACAGATAACCGTACCGGCATACTGTTGCAGATGCTGTTCCAACCAGTCGATCGACTCGGCATCCAAGTGGTTGGTCGGCTCGTCCAGCAGCAATACGTCCGGCTGTTGCAGCAGCAGGCGGCAGAGTGCCACGCGGCGGCGTTCACCACCCGAGAGCGTGTCGACAACCTGATCTTCGGGCGGACAGCGCAAGGCGTCCATCGCCCGTTCCAGACGGCTGTCGAGGTTCCATGCGTCTGTTGCGTCTATCTTGTCTTGCAGTTCGGCCTGCCGGTTGATCAGGGCATCCATCTTGTCCGGATCTTCCAGCACTTCGGGGTCGCCGAACTTTTCGTTTACTTCTTCAAACTCCTTGAGGGTGTCCACAATTTCCTGTACGCCTTCCTGCACGATCTCCTTCACCGTCTTGCCCGGTTCCAGCTTCGGGTCCTGTTCCAGATAACCTACGGAATAGCCCGGAGAGAAAACGACTTCTCCCTGGTATTCTTTTTCAATGCCGGCAATGATCTTAAGCAGTGTGGATTTACCGGAGCCGTTCAAACCGATGATCCCGATCTTCGCTCCATAGAAAAAGGACAGGTAAATATTTTTCAATACTTGTTTCTGAGGCGGAAAGGTCTTGCTCACGCCTACCATCGAGAAAATAATTTTCTTGTCGTCTGCCATATAAACTTTTAATGTGTTAGTTTGATTTCCTGACTAAAATATAGTGGTTACAAATCTACGTAAATATCTTGTGTTTTACAACCTTTGTTTATTTGATTGCCACCGTCAGCGGCTCCTTCAGATTCTGCGCGAATTTCTGTACGTAGTCGAACCATTTGCCGGAGTTTTCGAAACCCCATTTGCTCCAGCCTGCACCACTGTAATAGGTATATGTGTCACCGGGGTTATAGGTGCTGTAAGCCAGGACATGTCCTTCTGCACCGCGTTCGGCTTTTTCTTTGTCCGAAAACTTGACTGCTTTTGCTTCGTTGATCTTTTCCGGGAATACGGCAGCTACAAAAGTCTGTCCGTTTGCAGGATCATCCGGGTCGGCATAGGCAATATAGCCTTTGGCGGCATCCGCCTGATAGTCCTCGCTCGGTTCATGCAGTACGATACCGGTCACAACCGGAGTGGCTTTTGTCAGGTTATCGTATGCGACGGAAATCTTATTCAGTTGGGAACCTGCATCCAGGGAAATTATACGTGTTTCGATCACGTTGTTATTCTCTTTTACCGTCAGCGGATTGTAAACCAGCTTGACGGTGAAGCGCAACGGGCCGTTGTCCAGAATCTGATAGTCCTTGTAGCAATACGGATAAACAATAGAATCATTGGCCAGCAGGGCGGAAGTTCCGGCACCCAGAGTCGGGCCTACCTTATAATAATCCAGTCCGTTGCCATGATCGATATGATACGAAACAGATTCGGCCAACTGTTGGGCTGCTTTCGGATCTGTTTTGCGCAATTCTGCGATCTTAGCTTTTGTTTCCGGATCGAGCTCAGTTCTGTAACGCATGTCTACAACCGGCTCGGATACACATTTCACCCAAACATCGCAACCATAAGCTTTTTCACCGGAAGCCTGAAGGGCAGGGCCATAGGTACGGAAGGCGATGCGGTCGTTTTCCCAGGCAACGTCATCCACACGTTCGGGATACTGTTTTCCGCAAGCAATCGTTTTGAACTCTTCCGGTGTGCCCGGAGTGATCTTGTACGTAACGTTTTCACCGGCTTTAACCGATACGGGGAAAATGATTTTGTTGTCGTATGTTACCTGATAAGGAACCTGCGAACCGCTGTTGTCGGCGATGATAAAAGTTTCGCCATTCAGTTTGGCAACAGCATCCGAGGTGATTTCGGTGATTTCATTAGTACGGTCCGTAGCAGACGGATTGCTGATGGTTATCTCGACCACCTTTTCCTGCGTGCACGCAAACGCAGAAGCTGCTAACAATAAGCTGAAAATCTTCTTCATAAATTTGTTATGTGTTTAATTGAATATAATTGTTGATATTAGCTTTGCAAAATCCGGTTGTAAAAGTAGGGAATATTCGTTAAGTTTTCAAAAGTACGCGACGCTTTGTTGAATAGATTCGTTGTTTAAAGGTTATTTATGCTTTTTTCATGTGTTCGTACGCAGTGGCCACCGAAGCCGTCCGTCTGAATGAAGAAATCCGTTCCGAGAACTGGAATCTTTTCCTCATTCAGTTGGCAAAAGAGGGACGGCTGAAAGAATAATCATCATTTCTTTTCCGGACGCGTGACGATTTCGAACGGTATGCGAAAAGAAACTCCACGTCTCATCAAATCCGACAGATTCGGATACATCCGCTGTTTGAACGATTCCCAATTACGGTGTTCCATTTGTGTCCATCCGGCTTCAGCAAGTGCCAGACCGCGTGGGTAAGTCATGTACATAACACGGTTGATATCCGGCATTGCTTCTGCCCAGAGCGTCCCGTTGATACCCAATATATGCGCTTGCTGTGCAGTCGGCAGGCCGTAGCCCGGATCAAACTGGTAAACGGTTTCCAGTGTGGTGACCGGCATCCCCCAGTTGTTGAATTCCGGCAAGTCGTTTTTATACTGCGGATAATCGAGATAAGTATATTCTCCCGGTGCCATAATCAGTTTGTTGCCATGGCGGGCGGTCAGTTCCGTACACAATGGCGTCAGACCGTAACGCCAGGTTATCAGTGTCGCGTCTTTCGGGTAGTCGAACAGATATTCGTGTGCCGGCATGCGGATGTTGTCAAGTTCGCACCACAACATCGGTTCCTTGCCGTTCTCGCGTACGAGAGGCAGGATTTTACCGAAAAAATAGTTCATTAACTGGGTCGCTTTTGTATAGCCCAATTGTTTCATGAGCGCCTGGCAATGCTCACATTTGCCCCAGTTTGCGTCGATGACTGCTTCATCGCCTCCTAAATGGATATAGGGTGATGGGAAGAGGGCGGCTACTTCTACCAAAATGTCTTTATAGAGGGTATATACGTCGTTATTACTGGCACATAACATCAGGTTGGTGGTCTCGCCGACAATCTTCGGGATGGTGTCGGTCTGGGTACAACCTAATTTGGGGTAAGCGGCAAGGACGGCGACTGTATGTCCCGGAATATCCAGTTCGGGAATGATCTGTACATTCCGTTTGGCTGCGTAATCTATCAGGTCTTTCAATTCTTCCTGTGTATAGAATTCTCCCTTCTCTGTTAACCGAGGATGTTTTTTGATTTCGATACGCCAGCCCTGGTCGTCGGTCAGGTGCAATTGCAATACATTATATTTATATCGTACCATTTGGTCGATATAGAACTTGACATCTTCAACCGGCAGGAAATGCCGTGCCGGGTCCAGCATCAGCGAACGATAACCAAAACGGGGTTGATCGTCTATCTCTATCTGTGCGATCTTACCGTAGGTAGTCCGGCAAATGTCTCCTAACAGGATCTGATCCAGTGTCATAAGGCCGTATAAGATTGCTCCCTCTGTGGCTCCTTTGATGGTGACGGAGCGGTCGGATACGGTTAGCCGATAGTGTTCGTCCCCCTTTATGGCTGGATCTATGGTCAATCGGATAACTGAATTGTCGGATACGGTGGACGACATCGCAGGCATAATCCCTGTTCTTTCCTGCAGGATCCGTTCCAGTTCAGTGATACAGTAGGCATTATCCGGCAGATTAGTCTGCATGGATGTCTGATTGTTTATAACAAAGTCCTTCTTACTTTCAATCTGTTTGATTTGGTTGGGCATAGGAAGCAGTGCCGACAAATTGCTCTGTGCCGACATGTATCCGGACAGCAGCAACAGTAAAGTCATGAGTTTGTACTTTTTCATGGATTCAATTTTAACGTTTTACCCACAAAAGTACAAAAATTATATGTCTATCCTGATAATCTTATTGTCATATTGGAAACAAATCGTCGAGTTGTCTAACCATTCAATGTTGCTTAGTGGCATTACTGATTTTGTGAAATCTATTTTTTGATACCCGGTTATTTGTCTGTAAGATTCAGAGGCATAATTATAAATCCATACTTGAAGATTCCCGGATCGATCTGAGATGAAGGCCATTTTTTGTTTATCCGGGGAGATTGAAGGTGCATAATCGTTCCATTCGGAAGTGAATGTCGAGATAATACCTCTGTTTTTCACAGATGCTTTGCTGATGTTGTGTTTTTGCAAACCTCCGGAGAAAAAATATTCATCATCGTTTATCCATGAAATGCTGGAAACACCATAATATAGATTAAAATTCATAATGACAGTCTCTTCCATAGTCTGCAAGTCGAGTATATGTATGTATTTATTGTACGATGGATCGTATGCCTGATATAAAAGATGATTATTGTCCGGAGAAACATGTGTCGTGCCGGTATATTCTATAGGTAAAACGGTTGTCTCTTTTGTTTTACAGTCATATATATTATTGCCGTAAAAGATTTTCTCGCCGGTTCTGTCCCAATAAGGATTGAAACCGTTTTCTATAATTTGTTCCGCATATGAGCCGTTGGGGTCGGTTTGCCAGATTCCGGATAAAGCCGGGTCTTCATTATTGTTAACGTAATAAATTATTTTGTTTGTGACAGGACTGTACGATATATGTTGCGCATAGGTATAACCTGTTTGTGTCGTTTGGGCAATCTCTTGTTGTGCAGGTTGTGGTCCGGGGACAACCATGACGTTCGGAGTCTGGATTGTCTGAAATCCTTTTTTGTAGGATAAAGTGTAAAAATAGTATGGTTTACCATTTATGGCTTTCATCGTGTAGGAAGCATCGCCTTTATCCGGATGACGGGCTGTATAGATATTCTCGAAAGGACCGTCCGGGTCGTTGGAGACATAAAGTTCACAATAATCCGGTGCATAATATTGGGTAGGAGGTCCGTCTACCGTACCGCAAACATATTTGGGGGTTCTGATCAGATCTATCTGGATAGATTGGTCGCCTATGACCGGGTAGGCGCTGAATGAATCCATTTCGGAATGATCATAGTCGATATCATCACATCCGGCAAACAAAAAAAGGGACAAAAGGAAAAGCAGGTGTGTCGTTTTCATAACTGATTTATTTTAATAGATTTGTTTCTATTAGATATGATGATTGTAGAGGTGGAAAGGTTGCACGATGATTTGATCTTTTTCAAAAAAGAGGTGTCAAAAGCCTTGTCCTCGCGCCTGACAACTATGGTATCAGGCACGGGGACAGGCAAATTATAGGTTACAATAAATTAGATGCTAATTCGGATAACTGGCTACGTTCGCCTTTTATCAGGTTGACATGGGCAAACAGGTCCTGTCCTTTCATCTTGTCCACCATATAGGCAAGTCCGTTGCTCTGGGCATCCAGATAAGGCGAGTCGATTTGCTGGATATCACCGGTAAAGACCATTTTTGTCCCTTCGCCGGCACGTGTGATAATCGTTTTTATCTCGTGCGGTGTCAGGTTCTGCGCTTCATCGATGATGCAGAATGTATCCGAAAGGCTACGCCCGCGGATGAAAGCCAGTGCTTCGATGACCAACTGTCCGCCTTTTTGCAGATCGTCGATCTTACGGGCATCGGCACTGCCGGGTGAAAATTGCCCCTTGATGACGTTCAGATTGTCAAACAATGGCTGCATGTAAGGAGCCACCTTCTGTTTTTCGTCACCGGGCAGGAAGCCTAAGTCCTTGTTTGCCAGAGCAACGATCGGACGCGCCAGCAGGATTTGCTTGTAGACATTCACCTGTTTCAAGGCTGAAGCCAATGCCAACAAAGTTTTACCCGTACCGGCCTTTCCGGTCAGTCCGACAAGTTTCACGTCCGGATCGTTCAATATTTCGAAAGCGAAGCTCTGTTCCGCATTACGGGGCTGAATGCCATAGTTAGTGCCTTTCTCCACTTTTTTGAATGTATTCATAAATGGATTATAGCGGGCTAAAACGGAATTGCGGACACTCTTCAATATAAAGCATTCATTCGGGTCCAGCTTTGACTTTATTTCGAACAGATCGGCATCTACTCCTTCTGATGTAGCATACATTTTATCGATCAGGTCCGGATCGATGTTCTCGTAAGTATCTTGTGCGCGTTCAAATATATCGACATTAATAACCTTGTCGGTTATGTAATCTTCCACTTCAATACCCAGTGAGCGGGCTTTCATACGCAGGTTTACGTCCTTTGTCACCAGAATGGTTTTTACCTTCTTGTTCTTTTCGGCTTCTGCAACGGAGAGCGTACACGACAATATACGGTGGTCTGCTGTTTTCTCCGGGAACGACTGGTAAATCTTCTCCTGATATTTATCACCGGTCACCACATGCAAAGAACCTTTGCCCGGCCCCAGTGAGGCGCCTTTCAAAAAGAGATCGTTGCTGGTCAACGTATCCAGTTCGCGTACGAACTCGCGGGCGTTGTAATTGATCTGGTCGCTCCCCTTTTTAAATTTATCCAACTCTTCCAACACAACGATCGGAAGATAAATATCATTCTCCTGAAAGTTCTCAATACACTTGTAATCATGTAAGATAACATTAGTATCCAACACAAAATTCTTCTTTACTCCCATGATCTTTCGATTTAATGATTATGCCTTAAAGATAGAAAAATTTCCGACATATTATCCTTCGGCCTTTAAGAATATATCAATTTGACCAAATAATTCTACTTTTCTACAATTTTTACGCGGTCGCATACCGTTTTGTTTCGCATGTATCCGGATTTTTTCCGGCGAGTAATTGCCTGCCGACAATCGTCGACAAGCTTGCTCACAATTGTCGGCAAGCAAATGCGTTGGCTATACGGTCCGTACGAATAAGGGCGATTATGTCTATACAAAAGAAGGAAAAACATACCGGAAAGGAAATCGATATGTGGAAAATATTAAAATGAAAGGAAGGTAAAGTGTGATAAATATGTTGCGAAATAAATGTTTTGCCGTCTAATCATTGTGTAATCCCGAATTAGTTCCTATTTTTGTGCCCTTATTATTAATTAGTAAAACATATTCGTAGATGGTAAAGAAAGTTGGGAATTTAATTCCAAACACCTTTTTTATTACAAAGGGTAGTGGTGAATCTGATTTGGAAAAACATGCAGGATCTTACCACATGGCTCTTTATGATGCTGGTATTGCAGACTTTAACATTATGACGTATTCGTCTGTTATCCCGGCAACTGCGCATCTGGCCACCATGGATGAGATCGATCTTCCTCCGTTTGGTTCTGAAATGAAGACCATTATGGCTGTCTCTCATGGGTATCAGGATGAGTTCGTGTCTGCCGGTGTGGTTTACGCCTGGATGTACAAAGACGAAAACTTCGATGAAAAAGTCGGAGGTCTTGTATGTGAGGTAAGCGGCCGTTATCGTATCGAGGAGTTGGAATCTCGTCTGATCCGTGTGATCAACGACCTTCATCTGAATACGTATGGTAAATATTACTTAGGCGAGTTGAACTTCATCACGGAAGGTATTACCATCGAGAAACGATACGGAACAGCGTTGGCTGCCCTTTGTTTTGTTGATTTCTTGCAACCGGACGTTGAAGAAGAGTAAAGAAAAGATATAACGATAATTATTGTTAGCTTATTATTATGAGAAAGCAGAAATGGGGATTATTCCTTGTTTCTGCTTTTTTTGTGATGGCAATCGAAGTAAGCGTTTAGTTTCTTATATTTGTGAGCCCGTTTTATACGGGATTTCTCTTAATTTTAAGAACAATTTATTTAAACCTGTTGTTGTGTATGAAAAAGATTATTAATCCTTGGCAGGGACTGGAAGGGTATATGTGCTTTGGCTGTGCGCCAAGTAACCCGATGGGACTTCACATGGAGTTTTATGAGGATGGCGATGACATTGTCGCATACTGGGAGCCGGAAGCACATTATCAGGGGTGGTTGAACACGCTGCATGGCGGCATTCAGACAACGTTGATGGATGAACTGGCCGGGTGGGTAGTACTCAGGAAGTTACAGACTTCAGGTATGACATCCCGTTTGGATGCCCGTTTTATGAAAAGCATCTCGACCCGCGAATCCAGACTGACCATCCGGGGACGTATCAAAGACCGCAAGCGGAATGCGATCTTTATCGAAACGGAAATTTATAATTCACAGAATGAATTATGTACGCGCGCAGATCTGGTCTATTTTGTGGTTACACAGGAACAGGCGACCGAGAAGTTTCATTTTGGAGGATGTAGGGCAGAAGGAGAGTAAACAACAATAAAACATAAATGACAAATGAAATATTTGGGAGCACACGTGTCAGCTGCCGGTGGAGTGGAGGCTGCTCCGGTGAATGCACATGAGATTGGGGCAAAGGCTTTCGCCTTGTTTACCCGTAATCAGCGTCAATGGAAATCGTCTCCGCTGACCGAAAAGAGCATTTCTCTTTTTAAGGAGCGTTGCGAAGAGTTTGGCTATACGGCAGAACATATCTTACCGCATGACAGTTACCTGATCAATCTGGGACATCCGGAGGCAGAAGGGTTGCAGAAATCGCGGGATGCTTTTTTAGACGAAATGCAACGTTGTGAACAATTGGGGCTGGACCGTCTGAACTTCCATCCCGGAAGCCATTTGAACCAGATGAGTGTGGAGGATTGCCTGACCCGCATTGCCGAATCGGTCAACTGGGCGTTGGAACGAACATCGGGCGTATGCGCCGTGCTGGAGAATACAGCCGGACAGGGTACGAACCTGGGATATACGTTCGAGCAGCTTGCTTACATTATAAATAAGGTAGAAGATAAATCCCGCATCGGGGTTTGTATCGACACGGCCCATACATTGGCGGCAGGCTACGATATAAAGACTGCCGATGGTTTTACGTATACATTCCGCCGTTTTGATGAAATAATCGGTTTTTCGTATCTGCGTGGGATGCACGTGAATGATTCCAAGAAGGATCTGGCAACGCGTGTAGACCGTCATGACAGCATAGGGAAGGGAGTAATGGGATTGACTACGTTCAAGATGTTGATGGAAGATCCCCGGTTTGACAATATTCCGTTGATTCTGGAAACGCCGGATGAGTCTATCTGGGCGGAAGAGATTGAATATCTGTATTCTATATAAAAGCGAAAGGAGCGGCTTTCACAAGTCACTCCTTTCTATTTAACCAAAACCTTAACTATGAAAGCCCAAATGTACGGTGAATTTTCTAAACAAGCAAGAGTATAGGGCAAAAAGTTCTGCTTTTGCGAATAAATAACAAATTAAATACATTATCTTATGTTTATTTTAATGCCTGTCATCTTTGTCCTGGGGATCCTTGCGATTGCATTGGAGGATAAGATAAAGATCAATAAAGCTGCGATAGCTCTGTTTATGGCGATATCACTGTGGATGATATTGATGTTTGACGCCTATAATATTTTTGTTGAGCGCTCCAGCCCTTTGTTTCAGGAGTTCCTGACGCAAAATCCGGAAATGGTAAATGCTCCGTTGAAAGATCAGTTTATTACTTTTATCACGAACCGTTCGATCGTCTACCATTTGGGGAATGTGGCGGAAACACTTTTCTTTGTCATGTGTTCCATGCTGATTGTCGATATTGTCGATAAACATGGTGGTTTCCGGGCCGTGACCGGTTATATCCGGACTGCCAACAAGCGGAAGTTGTTGTGGTCTATCAGTTTTGCCGCTTTCTTTTTTTCCGCTTTGCTGGATAACCTGGCTGCCGCTATTGTGGTCATGGCCGTTTTACGCAAGCTGGTTCCGGACCGGACCGACCGTTTGAAATATGCCTGTATGGTGATTATCGCTGCTAATGCCGGTGGTTCGTGGTCGCCGATCGGGGATGTGACGACTATCCTGCTTTGGGTTGGGAAAAACATCACGGCACCGCATCAGATATTCCACGTCTTCCTGCCGGCTTTGGTCAATATGCTTGTTCCGTTGACAATCGCCCATTTCTGGTTGTTTAAGAAGCATGCGACCTTGCGTGTAATGAGCGAGGAGGAAATGGCGGACGAATATACGCCGGATATACCGAATCATTCGCGTCGTGTTATATTTGTAATCGGTGTCCTTTCACTTGCATTGGTTCCGGTGTTCCAGATGCTGACGAACCTGCCGCCGTTCCTGGGAGTTCTGTTAGGCTTGGTTGTTCTGTGGTTTTATACGGATATCATGTACAGCAAGCTGCACATGCGTGAGTCCAATAAGTTGCGTATCTCCCAGCTGCTTCCGAATATCGATTTGGCGACAATCTTCTTCTTCCTCGGTATTTTGATGGCAGTCGGCGCTTTGGAAACTTCCGGCCAGTTGGGATTGATGTCTACGTTTCTGGACAAACATGTGCATGAACCCTATCTGATCAGCTTTGTGATCGGCGTTTTGTCTTCCTGTGTGGATAACGTGGCTTTGGTTGCTGCGACGATGGGGATGTATCCGATTGTTCCGGATGCTGCGAACCTGGCGCCTTATGCCCAGTTCTTTGTGTCGGATGGCGGTTTCTGGACATTCCTGGCTTATTGTGCCGTGACGGGTGGCAGTATTCTGATTATCGGTTCTGCAACGGGTGTGACGGTCATGGGATTGGAAAAGATCGATTTCATGTATTATACCAAGCGATTTTCAATACTGGCGCTGATCGGCTATTGCTGTGGTGCCGGCGTATATATGTTATTATTTGCATAAACTTTATTTATATGAGAAAAACATGGATTTTAATGGCAGCTTGTGCCGTGATGCTTTCCGGAATGAAAGCTGTTGCATGTACAGGGCTGTTAGTGGGAAAGAAAGCCTCGGTCGACGGCTCTGTTATGATCAGCTATGCGGCAGATTCGCATACGCTGTATGGCGAACTGTATCGCTGGCCTGCCGCCACCTGGCCGAAAGGGGCGATGCTGGATGTGATCGAGTGGGATACGCATAAGCCGTTAGGACAGATCCCGCAGGTGGAACAGACCTATTCTGTAGTAGGTAATATGAACGAACATCAGGTGGCAATTACGGAAAGTACGTTCGGTGGCCGTCCTGAACTGGTCGATACGACCGGTATCATGGATTATGGCAGTCTGATCTATATTGCTTTGCAGCGTTCCAAGACAGCGCGTGAAGCGATCGAGGTGATGACCGGTCTTGTAAAAGATTATGGCTATTATAGCAGTGGGGAGTCTTTCTCTATTGCCGATAAGAATGAAGCCTGGGTAATGGAGATGATCGGTAAAGGTCCGGGTAATAAAGGCGCTGTCTGGGTTGCGATCCGCATTCCGGACGATTGTATCTCGGCGCATGCCAACCAGTCCCGTATCCAGCAGATTCCTTTCGATGACAAGGAAAACTGTCTTTACTCGCCTGATGTCGTGTCTTTTGCCCGTGAGAAAGGTTATTTCAGCGGGAAGGATAAGGATTTCAGTTTCCAGAAAGCCTATTGTCCGTATGATTTCGGCTCTTTGCGTGGTTGTGAAGCCCGTGTTTGGTCTTTCTTCCGCAAATACGACAAATCGATGGATCAATATACCGATCTGATCAAGGGCGACGTGACGAAAAAACCGATGCCTTTGTATATCAAACCAGATCGCCTGTTGTCCGTTCAGGATGTACAGAACGGCATGCGCGATCATTTTGAAGGTACGGATCTGGATATGACGAAGGATGCAGGTGCCGGTCCTTACAAAGTACCGTATCGTTGGCGTCCGATGACTTTCGAAGTAGACGGTCAGGAATATACCAACGAACGTGCGATTGCTACGCAGCAGACCGGTTTTGTGATTGTTCCGCAGATGCGCAACTGGTTGCCGGATGCTGTTGGCGGTATCCTTTGGTTTGGCGTGGACGATGCGGATATGGCTGTCTTTACGCCGATCTATTGTTCGGTTACGGCTTCTCCCGAATGTTATCGTGTCGGAAATGGCGATATGATGAATTTCTCCTGGACATCAGCCTTTTGGATTCATAACTGGGTTGCAAACATGGCGTATGGAAAATATAGCTATATGATTAAGGACATCCGTCCTGTCCAGCAGGAGTTGGAGAATGGTTTCCAACAGACGATTCCGGCTATCGATAAAGCAGCTATGGAGCTGTATGCTAAAAATCCGGCGGAAGCAGTCAAGTTTCTGACCTGGTTCAGTACGACGACTGCCGATCAGGCTACGGCCCGCTGGAAGAAGTTAGGTGAATATCTGTTAGTCAAATATATGGACGGTAATGTGAAAAAAGAAGAAAACGGACAGTTCAAGCAGAATGGCTATGGCCTGTCTGAATATCCTGATTTTCCGGGTTATGACGAAGACTATTACCGCAGTATTGTGAAGAGCGCAGGAGATAAATTAAAAGTAAAGTGATGCGCTTTAATTAAAAAATAGTATATTTGGCGAGATTGTTAAACAAAATAAGAAAAGTATGAAAAAATTAATTGTTATGTTGATGTTGACTGTGTTCAGTATAGGTGCCTATGCACAGACACAGCAGGGGCAGTCGTCATTCGGTTTCAACTTGGGTTATAATTTTAATGATATTGGAAATGCGACTCTCGGCATTGATTATCGTTATTGTGTGACAGATGAATTTCGTTTGACCCCTTCTATTACCCATTTAATAAAGAATGACGGGTTGAGTGCATGGGCGATTGATATGAATGCTCATTATGTCTTTAAACTGAGTGATATGTTTGGTTTCTATCCGTTGGCAGGTTTGAGTCTTTCTTTCTGGAAGGCCGGTCCTTGGGATGCAAGCCGTTTTGGTGCAAACATTGGTCTGGGAGGAGAAGTCTATGCAACTGACCGGGTGTCAGTCGGTTTGGAAGCTAAATATAATATTATAAAGGATCTGGATGCAGCAGCTTTAGCTGTTCGTGTCGGATATAATTTTTAAGCTTAGATATCTACAATAAAAAAGCGTCCCCGTTAGATGATTGTATCTCAAACGGGGACGCTTTTTTGTATCGAATAGTTACCACTGCATGTATTCCTCAAAAGTGATATTCTTAAAATCGGGAATAACCTTATAGACCTTATCCCTTAAAGATTCTTCCGGGTTAGTCGTGCAAAGTCCGATAACCCGCATTCCTGCACTTGTCCCGGCTTGTATTCCGGCAAACGAATCTTCAAACACCAGGCAGTCTTCAGGAGATACATTCAGATCGGATGCTGCCAGCAGATAGCACATCGGATCAGGTTTCCCTCTCGTGATGCGGTCTGCGCTTACAACGGTATCAAAAAGACCATCGAGCTGCAGAAGCCTGAATGCCCGTTTTAATTTAATGTCATCGGAACTGGTTACTAATCCTACTTTGATGCCTTTATTTTTCAGAAGATGGATAAATTCCATAGCACCCGGAACTGGAGGGAAAGGCATTTGCTGTTCAAACTCCATGGACTCACGGGTTACCATTTCCTTAAATTCCTCGGGGCGGTCGGAAAAGAATTTCTCTAATATATAAGGCAATGTAGTCCCTTTAATATGGGAAGCAAAGTCAGGTATGCCTGTTCCGTACCGTTCTCCTGCTTCATTCCAGTAAATATCGTAAATAGGTTCTGTGTCTACAACCACACCATCGAAATCAAAAAGAGCAGTCTTTATAAACTGTTGTTCCATAAAAATCAGTTCGTTTAAAATAATTTGAGTACAAATATACTTCTAATTGGAATATAATTAGTTACATTTGCGTGAAATCCTAAAAATCATTAGGCCATGAAGACACGATTTGTTATCCTTATTGTCGCCTTATTCTGCCTTGTACCTTTCTTGCAGGCGCAGTCACTGGCAGACCGTATCGGTGTTTGTACCTCCGTCGATAAAGCCTCTTTGTTGAAACAATCCGGTTGTTCGTATGTGGAGATCGGTATCCGCTCTTTTTTGATGCCGGACCAGCCGGATAGTGCATTTGCTGCCAATTTGCAGGCGGCGAAAGAGGCAGTATTGCCATTATATTCAGGGAATAGCTTCTTTCCCGGAGATCTTCGGTTGACCGGGCCGGATGTTTGTATGGACAAGATTCTGGGGTATGGCAAGGTGGCGATCAGGCGTGCGCATGAGGTCGGTGTGAAAATTCTGGTATTGGGGAGTGGAAATGCCCGTAATATTCCGGAAGGTTTCAGCAGGGAAGAGGCTACCGGACAATTTACAGCCTTATGTCGCAAACTGGCTGAATATGCTGCTGATTATGATGTCTGTGTTGTGATTGAGCCTCTGCAAAGCTCAGAAACTAATTTTATCAATACAGTAAGGGAAGGAACCGAGATTGTAAAGGTTGTCAACCATCCGAATTTAGGCGTGTTGGCTGATTTCTTCCATATGTTGCGGGAAGATGAAGATGCCGGTGCTCTTATTGATGCCGGCAAATGGTTGAAACATTGTCATATCGCAGAAAAGGAAATCCGGTCTGCCCCGGGAGTGAAAGGGGACGATTTTACTCCATACTTTAAGGCATTGCACCAGATCGGATATACCGGTTCACTTTCTATTGAATGCAGATGGGAAAATATGGATAATCAATTAGCAACTTCCGTTGCCGTCATTAAAGAACAAATTTGTAAATCTTATTGATTTTTTCGGGAATTAATGTGGTGGAAGTATAAAAACTTATATCTTTGTGCACGTGCACATGGAATAAAGACTAATGTAAATTGATTGTCTAACTAATATAGTATCAAGAAAACAAGATGAAAGCGTATTTGAAATTAGCGGCCTTGTCCCTGACATTGCTGTGTGGTGCCTGCCAACCTGATGACGGATGGCAGAAGTTGTTTAACGGAAAGGACTTCACAGGATTTAAACAATTGAACGGAGAAGCTCCTTATCGTGTAGAGGATGGTTGCCTTGTGGGTAAATCCGTTTCCGGCCAGCCGAATAGTTTTATGGCGACTGAACAGGAGTATGGTGATTTTATCCTGGAATTCGAAGTGAAGTGTGATCCGAGTCTGAATTCGGGTGTACAGTTCCGCAGTGAGAGCTTACCGGATTATCAGAACGGACGTGTACACGGTTATCAATGTGAAATCGATCCTTCCGACCGCGCATGGAGCGGCGGTGTTTATGATGAAGCACGTCGCGGATGGTTGGTTACTTTGGCCGATAATGATGCCGGTCGTGCAGCTTACAAGAGAAATGACTGGAATAAGTATCGTATTGAGGCGATCGGCAATAATATTCGTATCTGGTTGAACGGTGTGAATACATCCAATCTGATTGATGATACGACTCCGAAAGGTTTTATCGCTTTCCAAGTTCATGGAATCGGAAAAGATATGTCTAAGGAAGGGAAGGAAATATGGTGGCGTAATATCCGTATCAAAACGGAAAATCTGGAAGCTGAACGGATACAAGGCCCGTTGGCTCCTGAAGTGAACCGCATTCCGAATACGTTGACGGAAGCAGAAAAAGCCGCAGGCTGGAAATTGCTATTTGACGGTAAGACATCTGATGGTTGGCGTGGTGCCGGTCAGGAAACTTTCCCTGAAAATGGGTGGAAGATTGAGAATGGTGAACTGACAGTCATGAAAAACGGAGGTCCGGAAGGAAAAAGGGGAGGCGATATCGTGACAAACGATGAGTTTGCCGCTTTTGAACTGAGCTTTGAGTTTAAGCTGACACCGGGTGCAAATAGCGGTATGAAATACCTGATCCAGGAAAGTGAAAAGAAGAAAGGTTTTGTGATCGGTCCGGAATACCAGGTGCTGGACGACCAGCTTCATCCGGATGCCAAATTGTATACCACTTATCCGGGTAGCCGTACGGTATCCAGCTTGTATGATATCATTGCTGCAAAGAACAAACGTTTTAACGGTGTCGGACAGTGGAACCAGGGTGTAATTAAAGTATTCCCCAACAAGCATGTCGAGCATTGGATGAACGGCTTTAAGACTGTTGAATACGACTGGGCTTCCGACTCATTCCTTGAGTTGGTAAAGGGCAGCAAATTTGCAAAGAAAGAATATAATGAATTCGGTGGTTTCGGAACAGCAGAGAAAGGCCATATTTTATTGCAGGATCACTGGGACGAAGTATCTTTCCGGAATATCAAGATCAGAGAACTAAAGTAGTTAACTAAAAAATAAGTACCATGACATCACGTAGAGATTTCCTTAAACACAGCGCTTTAGGCGCAGCCGGTCTGACTATTGGCGGACTGGGGTTCAGTACAGAGAGTTATGCTAACATAATGGGAGCTAACGAGAAGATACGTGTGGGCATTGTCGGTTTTTCAGACCGTGCCCGCTATTCTCTGATTCCGTCTTTTATGGCTTGTGCCGACGAGTTGGGATTTGAAATTGTTGCTGTTTCCGATATCTGGAAAAAGCGTCGGGAAGAAGGTGTTGCTTTCTTCCAGGAAAAGTATGGAAAGAAGGTAAAAGCATTCCGTAACAATGAAGAACTGTATGACGCAAAAATATGCGATGCAGTGATTGTGGCAACTTCCGACTTCCAGCATGCACTGCATTGTATCGAAGCTGTTAAAGCCGGATGCGATGCTTATGTTGAAAAACCATTTGCCGAAACAATGGAAGATGCCCGTGCCGCCCGTAAAGCTGTGCTGGAAAGTGGAAAGATCGTGCAGATTGGTTCTCAGCGCCGTTCAGCGCCAAACTATCATGCTGCAAATGATTTCATCCGTTCCGGTAAGTTCGGAAAGATCACGATGGTGGAGATGTGCTGGAATGTCAACCAGCCTGGCCGTTGGCGTCGTCCGGCATTGGTTGCACAGTGCTTTGAAAAGGATACAGACTGGAAGCGCTTTCTGCTGAATCGTCCGTATGAAGAATGGGACCCGCGCAAATATCTGGAATATCGTCTCTTCTGGCCGTATTCATCCGGTATTCCCGGTCAGTGGATGTCGCATCAGATTGACACGGTGCACTGGTTTACAGGATGCAACCATCCGCGTAGCGTGGCAGCCAATGGCGGTATTTATCAATGGAATGACGGACGTCGCAGTTACGATACGATGACGGCTGTATTTGATTATGGTACTCCCGATGGTTCACAAAACTTCCAGGTGGTTTATTCTTCCCGTATGCATAACTCTGCCGGCGGAACGAAAGAACTCTATTTCTCCAATGGCGGAACATTGAACCTGGATACGAATAAAGTAACATCCGAAGGTGGCCTGACCAAACGTTTTGCCGATGAAATGGGCATGCAGCCGAATCTGTTGGATGAATATGCTTTACCGTCTATTAAAGTGGAAACAGGGTCCAATACCGGTTCCGATCCGATGACAAACCTGCATATGCGTAACTGGATGGAATGTGTGAAGAGTCGTAAGCAACCGCACGCTCCTGTGGATGCCGGTTATAACCATTCGATTGCCAATATCATGTGTACTGCATCTCTCCGTACCGGTGAAAAGGCTACGTTCGATGAAGCACGACAGGAAGTATTGGCAGGCGGTAAAGTCTTTAAATATTGATTATTCGTTTTGTAGGAAGCTGCAAAGTACGATTCTTTGACGTACATCAGCGATAACATTCTTTGTGGAGGTAAGTAGACTGAACGTGTACTTATCTCCATAATTTTTTTGAATCTTTTCCAAGTCTTTCACCGTACAGAACAAGAAGCCGCTGGCTGGCTGCTCCTGACCGAAGTTGTGGAACTTATTTCCCAGATAAAAATTCAATCCGTAAAGATTAACGTATGTTTTCAAGTCATTCATGACATACATATTCATGTCATCCAACGGATACTCCTTTTGCACCTGTTCGGCAAACGGACGGGCGGAGCTTCCTTGGCGTATTCCACGCATAACAACACCATCGATAAGCAGGTTGATGCCAAAAGCAAGTGCTATCGTTGCATATAGGATTTTGATATTGATTTTTTTGAACATCTGGTAGTAGACTGTTGCCAGAATGGCCAGTACAACCAACAGGATGCAGATTGTCAGCCCGCAGGGATGTGAAAACATGTTCGAGATCAGTCCGACCATTTCCAATGTCGCTTGACGGTTCGTATATTGGGTTGCGATCTTGACGGGGTCGATTACACCTGCCATTGTCAATCCTGCGGCAATCATTACGACAGCCGTGACCGACGCCATGAATGCAGCAAACAGACGTGTTACTTTTGTGCGGTATTCTGTAATATATAAGGTATACTGAGCCAGGAAAATGGCGATGAACGGATAGGCAGGCATCAAGTATACGCTTCGTTTGCTGGAAGGTATCGAATAGAAGAAGATGATACAGACTAAAGCAACCAGACTGAACAGTTTTTCCTTTTCCATCGATTGGATCTTATTCCAGATATCTTGCATAATCTCTTTCAAGGGCTTCTCCGGTTTGTGGAGTTTTAATCCGAATAAAGAGAAAAAGAAGAAGATTGTCCAGGGGATAAATCCGGCAGCCAATGTCATGAAGTTGTACCAGACACCGTTCTCATGTCCCAGTTCATAATGGATATCCGGTGTACTGAGATGGAAGAAACGTCCGAAATTTTCAGCCAATACCACGTTCAGGAACGCATCGCCCCCCTGTTTCCAGGCTGCAACATACCATAACAAGGGCAGGAACAAAGAAGAAATACCGGCATAAAGAAGCGCCTTGAATATCACCAGATAAGAATACTTGCGAAGCATCAGCAGATAGACGCCGAAAACAAACAGTGGCAAGATAAGACCTACAGGCCCTTTTGTCAGTACTGCACATCCCAGGAGGGCCGGAATGGCAATCGGTACGCCTTTCAAGTCCAGTTTATCTTCCCATCGATATAGCTGGAAAAGCCCGATTACCATAAACGTCGTCAGTAACATATCCACGCGTGTAGTCATGGCGGCCCGGTGTATCTCAATACAGGTAATAAGCAGTAGTGTCGCAATAAAGGCTTGCTGGAATCGTAACCGCTTGCCAAAGAAAACCAATGTAAAACCGATCAATGTAATAAAAGCCAGTGCAGAAGGCAGCCTGGAGGTAAACTCGGTCACATGCCCTTGCGGTAGAGAGGCTGCAGCCATCATCCAGTGGGCTAATGGCGGTTTATAGGCAAATTCGTTTGCGTAAACCTGAGGCAAAACCCAATTGCCCGTTTCAAGCATGGAAACTGCAACTGCAGCCTCGCGAGGTTCTCCTTTAGTTGAAAAATCTCCCAGCCCTATCCAGGGGAGGACAGAGATAATACAAATAACGATAACCATTGTTACCGGTTTTTGCAGATAGAGATATTGAAGAGTCGGTGTACGCATAGTTTAAATCGGTAAGGAGCCTTCACCCCATTATATTCATTTTAATTAGAATGCAAAAGAACGACTTTTTACGGACTTTTTCTTCATTTTGAGAAACTTTTTATGTTCCTAAACATTCTTTGATGGAAGTTCGGATCACATCGGCATCTTCCTTATTTTCTCTCAGTATGGAGAGGATGAGATTTAAGTAACTCTCTTTGTTGCTGATACCACAGTATTTACACAATTGGGATTGCGGTAACATTCCTTTCTGGTTGTAAACGCGGAGGATATTCTTGTAATCGCCGGTTCCGGCGTATTGGATGAATTTCTCCTTAATCCCTGTGTATATATCGTCTACGTGCACCGTCTCACGTATGCTTTCCACGTGTTCGGTCAGTTCTTCGACTGTACTCATTTTCCGGTTCAGTGCCGTTTCCAGTTTCTTCTGCACCCGGTGGCGGGCGTGGAGCAGCACTTGGCTTTCAAGATCTTTCAGAAAGAGCTTGATCACATTTTCTTTTACCTGGCTGAAAACCAGTTCTGGGTCTTTCATCAGTCGTTTGGCAACAGTCTTTATAACCGGTTCCAGCATCAGCAGGTTTTCGACTTCGGCGACATCGGGTACGTAGATGTGCTGTTCACGCAGGTAAGCGATCTCGCCCTCTGTCCGGCGGTCACGGTCTACGATGCCTTTGGAGTCTAATGTATGGAAGTCTTTCAGTTGTGAGAACGCTTTTGTTGTCTCGATTACCTTTTGGCAACCACCCATCGGCTTCACTTTATAATCTGGGAAAATAAGCGGATAAAGCCGGTTGTCTATGCTGTTCGAATCCGTCCCTTCGATAAACAGGATCGGTTTGCGGCTTCCTAAGATTTCCATATAAACCTCTTCCGGGAAGGTGTCGGTGTTTTCGATCAGTTCATAATCCCATATCCGGGCGTCTGCATTGTAGGAACGTATCCACAGACGTTTGCTGCTGTCGCGCGAGGCAGCGAAGTCGATGTCGTGTGTCAGATATACATAGGTGCAATCCGGACGTATAGCTTCTATCTCGTCCCATAAGGGGTTCTTGATAGAGTCGTGAAGCAGGATTTCCGGTTCTTCGATGATCAAGAGGGCATTTGCTGGGGCACAAAGTACGGCTCCGATCAGATAAAACACCAGCTTTTCACCGTCACTCATCCGGCCGGCTGTGTATGAATCTCCGTCGATACTGGTAGAAGCCAGTTCGATGAAACCTGATTTGCGCACCAGCCGGTTGTGTGGGAACATCTTTTCCCAGATGGTCTGGATACGGTCTATCTTGGTTATCGGCGGTAACAAATCGGGTGTGAGTTTACAATCTTCCTTGTATTTGACGGCTGCTTCAAACTCTTCTGTTTGCAGATGCAGGATTAGTTTTTCATATTCCGACAAACGAGGCATGAAAAGCCGTTCGGCAATCATCGACTGAAGCCGCGCCAGTTCATTGCCGTCCGCGGAAGCTTCATTCTCCTCGCTGCTGAGAAAAAGGGAATGCATTCCGGATATCCATACACTTCGTCCTGCATATCGTTTGTGCAACTCTCTGCCGAAGGAACTTTTGCCGGACCCGTTGGCTCCGATTACGACCAACACTTTTGTGTCGAGTGTGACAGGTGTTGAAGTATTCTGATTGGTTGGAAGAATGAGCTCCATACAAGTTCTAATTTGTTTCTTCTCCAAAGATAGAGAAGATAAATGAAAAATAGAGGCCTTTTATGTACATTTGCACGAAATAATTCTACAATGAAATGAAAAAGACAGCGACGGAACTGATCATGCTCGGGACTGGAAATGCAACAGTAACCAAATGCTACAATACTTGTTTTGTTATTAAAACGGAAGAGACTCTGCTTCTGGTGGATGCAGGGGGTGGAAACGGCATATTAACCCAACTGGAGAAGGCACAGGTACAACTGACCGATATACATGAAATGTATGTGACGCATGCTCATACGGATCATCTGTTAGGAGCTGTTTGGGTTGTCCGGATGGTAATCCAGCGAATGCTGAGTAAGCGTTATACGGGGACATTCAACCTCTATAGTCATGCTAAAGTGTTACAGGTTTTGGACTATATGCTCCGGATGATGCTTCCTCAAAAACAAATAGCATTATTGGGCAAGCAGGTCCTGTTTCATGAGATAGCGGATAAGGATATGCTTCAGATAGGAGATATGGAACTCCAATGTTTTGATATATTGTCTACGAAGGAAAAGCAATTTGGTTTTCGGGCATTGCTTCCGGACGGAAAATCGTTGGTTTGCCTGGGGGATGAACCTTACAAGGAGTCGAACCGCCAATATGTGGAAAATGCAGACTGGCTGCTATGCGAGGCTTTTTGCTTGTATGAAGATCGTGAAGTTTTCAAGCCTTATGAAAAGCACCATAGTACGGCGTTGGATGCCGGCCGGTTAGTGGAAGAACTGAATGTGAAAAACCTGTTGTTATATCATACGGAAGATAGCCGTCTTGATACCCGTAAAAAAGATTATACGGCTGAAGCCAGCCGCAACTTTTCAGGCAATGTGGTAGTGCCCGATGATTTGGAAAAAATAAGTATTATATAAGAAGAGGGTGTCAGATTCAATTGACACCCTCTTCTATAATATAAATTCCGGTTGATTAATAAGCTCGTGCAAACAATACGCGCTGTGCGGAAGGTTTACCGGTTACCATACATTTGCCCGGAGTCTTGTCGCCTTCCAGAGGAATACAGCGGATGGTCGCCTTGGTTTCGTTTTTCACCTGCTCTTCTGTTTCGGGAGTGCCGTCCCAGTGAGCCATGATGAAGTAGCCTTCTTCGATCTTTTCTTTGAATTCTTCGTACGTGTCGACAGTGATTGTCTTTTCGGTACGGTGGTCGAGTGCTTTCTGGAAGATATTCTTCTGGATTTCTTCAAGCAGGCTCTGAACGTATGTTTCGATATTGTCGCAAGTCACTGTTTCTTTTTCCAGTGTGTCGCGGCGCATTACTTCGATGGTGTTGTTTTCCAGATCACGTCCGCCCATAGCCAGACGTACGGGAACGCCTTTCAGTTCGTATTCGGCAAACTTCCAACCTGGTTTCTTGTTGTCGGCGTCATCATATTTGACCGAGATACCCAGTGCTTTCAGCTTGGTAACGATGCCGTCGACTTTTTCGCTGATCTGTGCCAATTGTTCCGCACTGCGGTAGATCGGAACGATTACCACCTGGATAGGAGCGAGGTGCGGAGGTAAGACCAGCCCGTTGTCGTCGGAATGAGACATGATCAGCGCACCAATCAGGCGGGTCGAAACTCCCCATGATGTAGCCCATGCATAATCACTCTTTCCGTTCTTGTCAATAAAGGTCACGTCGAACGCTTTACCGAAGTTCTGTCCCAGGAAGTGGGAAGTACCGGCTTGAAGTGCCTTTCCGTCTTGCATCATGGCTTCGATCGTATACGTGTCCAAAGCTCCGGCAAAGCGTTCGCTTGCAGACTTAACGCCTTTGATAACAGGCATAGCCATATAGTTTTCTGCAAAGTCGGCATAAACCCCTTGCATCTTCTTTGCCTCGATTTCAGCTTCTTCCTGAGTTGCATGAGCGGTATGTCCTTCCTGCCACAGAAACTCTGCGGTACGGAGGAACAGGCGGGTACGCATTTCCCAGCGCATTACGTTTGCCCATTGGTTACAAAGAATAGGCAGGTCGCGGTAAGACTGTATCCAGTTGCGGTATGTGTTCCAGATGATTGTTTCGGAAGTCGGACGGATAATCAGTTCTTCTTCTAATTTGGCGGCCGGGTCGACCACAACACCTGTGCCGTCGTGGTTTGTTTTCAGACGATAATGAGTTACAACGGCGCATTCCTTTGCGAAACCTTCCACATGTTCGGCTTCCTTGCTCAGGAATGATTTCGGAATCAGCAATGGGAAGTAAGCGTTTACGTGACCTGTTTCCTTGAACATATCGTCGAGGATACGTTGCATCTTTTCCCAAATTGCATATCCGTAAGGCTTAATCACCATACAGCCGCGTACTGCAGAATTTTCTGCCAGATCCGCTTTGATTACCAGATCCTGGTACCACTGCGAGTAGTTCACACTTCTCGGAGTCAGTTCTTTCAGCTCTTTTGCCATTTTTCTTTATTATTTCTTAGATGTTGTTTTTCTGTAATAACGAGGGGCAAAGGTACAAAAATTTTATATCTTTGCTACAAATCAATCTTTATATAGACCATGTATACACGTAGATTTATTATGGCAATTATTGCCTTGTCATTGTTTTTTATCCCCTCGTTTATAAATGCCCAGTCTGTAAAGCCCCTTCGTTTGGGAGTTGCCGGAGTTTCTCACGGGCACTTGCACGAAGTGATTGTCCGCATGGACAGGGGCGATTTTGAGGTAGTAGGCGTTTGGGAACCCGATGCAGAACTGAGGGCGCATAACGGCCTAAGTAAAAAATTACCGACATCCTGCTTCTATGCCGACTTAGGTGAAATGCTGGATAAGGCAAAGCCGGAAGTGGTTGTCGCCTACGGCTCTATTTATGATCACCTTGCCGTTGTGGAAGCATGTGCGCCGCGCGGCATCCATGTGATGGTCGAAAAGCCGTTGGCTGTCAATATGGAGCATGCCAACCGGATGGCAAGCCTTGCCCGTAAAAACAAAATCCTGTTGCTTACCAATTATGAAACGACCTGGTATGATACGAACCATGAAGCATACCGTTTGATTAAGGAAGAAAATACGATCGGTAAGATAACTCGTATGAATGTATATGACGGTCATCAGGGACCTTTTGAAATTGGTTGCGGAAAAGAGTTTACCGATTGGTTGACAGACCCGAAGTTGAATGGCGGCGGTGCTGTTATCGATTTCGGTTGCTATGGTGTGAACCTTGCGACGTGGCTGATGGATGGGCAGAAGCCTCTCAGCGTATATGCTGTCCTGAACCATCAGAAGCCGGATAAGTATCCGAATGTGGATGACGATGCTACGATCGTTGCCGAATACCCGGATGCGACGGTACAGATAATGGGTTCATGGAACTGGCCGATAAACCGGAAAGATATGCATATATACGGCAGCAAAGGATATATTTACCAGGATACGCCGACCAATATGCGTGTTTATAAGGATAAGAAAGAAACCCAATGGCAGTCACCCAAATTGCAAGCTCCTTATAATGATTCTTTCTATTTCCTGAAGGCTGCCGTACGTGGAGATATCCAGATTACTTCGACCGATTTGGCTTCTCTGGAAAACAATCTGATCGTTGTCGAGATACTGGAGTCCGCTATCAAAAGCGCCAAGAGCGGGAAGGTGATCCAGCTGCAATAAAGAGTCCGGTTATAATACAAAGAAGGGCTGTCTTCAATGTGGAAGACAGCCCTTTTTATGATATTTACGATCTGTTTCTTATTTGTAAGGTTCGCCCTTAACAGCAGCAATACCCGGAAGAACTTTACCTTCGATAGCTTCCAGCAAAGCGCCACCACCTGTAGAAACGTAAGAAACGCCACTTGCCAGACCGAACTTGTTAACACAAGCTACAGAGTCGCCACCACCTACTAATGAGAATGCGCCGTTCTTGGTAGCTTCAACGATAGCTTCGCCTACTGCACGTGAACCGTCTGTGAAGTTTTCGAATTCGAATACGCCTGTAGGACCGTTCCAAAGGATAGTCTTGGAGTTCTTGATCACGTCGGCATAGATTTCGATTGTCTTCGGACCGATGTCAAGACCTTCCCATCCATCAGGAATTTCATTTACGTTGGCATAAGCAGTCTTAGCGTCGTTGCTGAAATCGTCAGCGATCTTGGCATCGACAGCCAATACCAGGTTTACACCTTTTTCTTTCGCTTTCTTCATCAGGTCGATAGCCAGATCCAGCTTGTCATCTTCGCAGATCGATTTACCGATCTTACCACCCTGTGCTTTTGTAAATGTATAAGTCATACCGCCTGTGATGATCAGGTTGTCTACCTTGTTCAGCAGGTTTTCGATGATTTCGATCTTGGAAGAAACTTTGGAACCACCCATGATAGCTGTGAACGGACGAGCGATGTCGTTCATTACTTTTTCGACGGCTTTTACCTCTTTTTCCATCAGGTAACCGAACATCTTGTGGTCGGTGTCGAAGTAGTCGGCGATCAGAGCCGTAGAAGCGTGAGCACGGTGAGCCGTACCGAACGCGTCGTTTACATAGCAGTCAGCGTAAGAAGCCAATCTCTTTGTGAATTCTTTCTGGCTTTCTTTAACGGCTTTCTTGGCAGCTTTCTTTTCTTCGTCTGTTGCATCTTCTGCCAATCCTCTCGGTTTGCCTTCTTCTTCAGCATAGAAACGAAGGTTTTCAAGCAACAATGCTTCGCCCGGTTGCAGAGCGGCAGCTTTAGCGCCGGCTTCTTCGCCGATACAGTCGTTAGCAAACTGAACATCTACACCCAACAATTCAGAAACGTGTTTCAGGATGTGTTTCAGTGAATATTTGTCAGTAACGCCTTTCGGACGTCCCAGATGAGAACCGATAATTACACTGCCTCCGTCTGCTAAAATCTTTTTCAGAGTAGGAAGGGCGGCACGGATACGAGTGTCGTCTGTGATGTTGAAGTTTTCGTCCAGAGGAACGTTGAAGTCAACTCTTACAAATGCCTTTTTGCCGGCAAAATTGAAATTGTCAATTGATTGCATAACTCTTATATTTAAGTTCTGTATTAAAATGTCACGCTTAGCGGATGCAAACTTACACAAAAATATTTTATTTCGTTGTTTCAGATTCTGTAATTATTGGCCCAATTGAAAAAACTTCACCTCCTATGTGCGAAATTGCCTGATTACTCAATGTATAATATATAAACGGGTATATTGATTCCATCCGGCAAATAGTGATCCCTTCCATATTCCCGTCTCAAAGCAATGGTTTTGGTAACTCATAATTATGATCCACAAAAACGGATGCTTAGTTATTAATCGGGCTATTATAAACGAGAGGCAAACTAAACCAGAAAGTAGAGCCGGAACCTTCAACCGAATTTACTCCGATCGTGCCTTTCAGGTTTTCGATGATTGTTTTGCTGATTGTAAGACCTAAGCCGGTTCCCTGTTTGAATTCGTTTACTTTGATAAAACGTTCGAATATGCGGGGACAGTCTTTTTCAGAAATGCCGATTCCCGTGTCCTGTACGCTTACATGCAGGTTGTCCCCCTCTTTTTTATAAGAGATCGTGATGCTTCCTTTTTCGGTGAATTTGATCGCATTGTTTACAAAGTTCGACAAAACTTGCATGATGCGCTGGGGATCGGTATACAGACGAATGGAAGGCAGATCCTGATCGAATGACAGTGTTACGCCCGGTTTCATCTTCAGTGAGTTGGCCAGGAATACTTCTCCGCAGATTTCTTTGATATCCGTTTCTGTAATATGGTAGTCTAGCGTGCCGGATTCGATTCTGGAGAAATCCAAAATGTCGTCTATCAGATGAAGTAATAAATCGTTGTTCTTATGGATGATTTCCAGATATTCTTTTCGCTCTTTTTCGTCCGAAGTCTCTGCTACGATGTCGGAAAAGCCGACGATTGCATTCAGCGGTGTGCGGATCTCATGGCTCATGTTGGCAAGGAAGGCTGATTTCAGTTTATCGGCCTCCTTGACACGGATCAGTTCGTTTTCTTTTTCCCGCTGTTGGGTGATGTTCGAGGTGTAACTGATAATTTTGCTGGGAGTTCCGTCTTCATTAAATTTGTAGGAGCGGACATTGGAGTTGAACCAAAACAGTTTTCCTCCCAGGATACGCCGGTAGATGGCAACATAGCTCTCTATTTCCCCGTTCAGCAGGCGTTTGAATTTTTTGTTGTAAATCTTGTCTATATCATCCGGATGAAGCGTTGCCGTGAAATCCTGCAGGGTCTCGGGCAGATGCTTTTTTACATAAGAAAGGGCTGAATTTTTGTTTATATTTTTATTCAGGCTTAAATCCACTAAAAATGTTTGCTTGGCAGTATCATATTCCCAGATAAAAGACTCACCGGTGTCGACGGCTGTTTTCAGCTTAATCAGGTTATATTCGATCTGTTCTGTTTTATGATGGTTTTCCGAGTTGTCGAAAACAATATACAGGTACCCGAATATTTTATTTTGTGTATCTTTTAACGATACCCCCTTTACCAGCAGATGTTTGGTGTCGTTGTCAATGGATGTGGGATAATATCCCGTGTTTTTGATGACATGGAAGTTGTAGTCCAGCGTGAAGGCCACGTCTTCTCCATTCTTCAGTTTCCGGTTAACCCATTCCGGAATGTTCGGGTTCTGAAACATGTTGACGCCGATTACTTTTTCACGTGTTGTTCCGAATATCTCCATATCGGCATCGTTCAGGTCGAGCATAGTGCCGTCGGCATCATACAACTCGACACCCCAAGGCAGTTTTTCGAAGATAATGCGGAATTTAACTTCACTTTTCAGCATTAAGTTTGCCGAATGCTCCATGACATGCCGGGCATGTTCCCGTTCTATGGCTATGGATACTATATCTGCCAGTATCCGTAAGTTTTCAATGTCGAGGGCATTCCAGGCGCGATGCCGACGAACGGAGTCCAGACCGATAAACCCACAGATTTTTCCAGCACTGGAAACCGGAAGTGCCAAAAGAGAAAAAACTTCCTGCAGTTCCAGCAGATGCTGTTCGGTTGCAGCTTCTTCCGGCATTTTTGCCGTGTCGAAAATGACGATATCTTTTCCTGTCTTGATTTGTTCTATCCACCAGGGAATTTCCTGGTCGGTTAATTGTCTCAGCAGATCTTCCCGCATGGAGACAATGCCATCGGATGTGACTTCATGGGTGAAATCGACAACGGAGCAGGTTTCGTCAAAAATACCGATATATACGCGTTCCACTTCAAAAAAACGCCGAATGGATAATAATGCATTATCAATACCGATGTTGTCGTTGGAATTAAGCAAAAGAGAAAGGACATCTGAGATTGTTCTCCTCAATGCGATCATATTGACCAGGACTTTACTGGAACTGATGCTTTCCTCGTTTTCTATTTCTTTCTTCTTTAGTCGCTCAATTTCAGCGATTAGATTTTCTCGTGAATAAAGTTCATATATATCCATATAAAAACAGGGCATGTTATTGGTAGATGCAAATGTATGGATATTTATTAATATTCACGCGAATTTGAAGGATATATTCTTCTGTCGGGGAAATATCTATATCTTTGTATATAGATCAATAAAGAAAAACAGAATTCATGATAGTTGCTGATAAGACTAACTGGTATGTTCTATATACATCTCCGCGTGCGGAAAAGCAGGTGAAAGGACGGATCGATGCGTTGGGAGTGGAGTGCTGGCTTCCGCTTCATCGTGCACCCCGTGTCTGGTCGGACCGTGTTAAGATTGTGGAGGTCCCGTTGTTTAATTCTTATTTGTTTGTACGTTGTACCGATCCGGTATTAAGGAATCTGATCCGGGTATACGGTGTTGCCCGTATTGTCTACTATAACGGGAAACCGGCCGTTGTGCGCCAGAAGGAGATCGACGCGATAAAAGAGTTTCTTGAGCAGGCTTCCGACCATGCCTTGTGCCCCGGTGAAGAGGTGGAAATTCTTTGCGGGGCGATGAAACATGTGTCCGGTAAGGTAAAGAAAATCAAGAAGAACCATTTGGTCCTTTATCTTGAACAGCTTGGGGCTACTGTTTGCGTGAAACTGGATGATGTGGCTCGGGTGGACCGGTTAAAGTAACTGTCGGTAGATATACTCTATATCGACATGTTCGCGGACTAAGGTGGCGAGTTTGTCGTATTGTTCTTCCTTGAAAGCTGCATAGTCGAAGGGTGTGCTTTCGACTGTATTGTCGAAGCCTTCGGCCAGGTTGTCCAGCACTGCCGGATTATCGAGTATCCCGTGCATATAGCTGCCCCAGCATTTATTATCCAGGTAATAGCCGTCTGTTCGCCCGTCACTGAGGAGCGCCACCGGACTTTCAGGCGTATCGTCGAGCAGGGTGGTTTGTCCCATGTGTATTTCATATCCATGACAACAGAAAGTGTCTTCTTCCGGTTCCCGTTTTTTCCCGGGAAGGAAAGCGAAGGTGCTTTGTCTGGTCACTTTTTCCTGTTCGATGATCGTGCACTGCGGTAATAAACCTAATCCCGGAACTGCCGGCAGAGAGCCTTCGATCCCGTCCGGATCTTCCAGCCGTGCACCCATCATCTGGTAACCTCCACAGATTCCGATTACTTTTTTCCCTGCTTTATGGGCACGGATAATGGTGTTGGCTATGCCGTTCGCACGCAGGCTTTGCAGGTCGGAGAGCGTGTTTTTGGAGCCGGGAAGCAGAATGATGTCGGCTTTTTCTATTTCGTCGATGTTATTCGTGTAGTAAGCGTTGAAACGGGGATCCATATCGAGCACATCGAAATCGGTGAAATTGGACATCCGTTTCAGCAGGATGATTGCCACATTGATTTTTCCGTCCCGGTATGTGTTGTGCTTCATGTCGAGGGCGACCGAATCTTCTTCCTCGATCTTTATGTCGCGGAACCAGGGAATAACGCCGACCACAGGAATACCGGTCAGCTCTTCGATTATCTTCCTTCCGTCATCAAACAGTGATACATCACCCCGGAATTTGTTGATAATAATCCCTTTCATCAAGGCTCGTTCTTCCGGTTTCAGCAGTTCGATCGTCCCGTATACAGAGCCGATGACGCCACCCCGGTCTATGTCTGCCACGAGGAAAGTGGCTGCCCGGCTTGCCGGGCCATCCGCATGTTGGTGATGTCGCGGTCGCGCAGGTTCAGTTCGGAAATGCTTCCGGCACCTTCCAGCACGATCGGGCTGTAACGGCTTTCCAGGCGTTTGAAGGCAGCTATGGCTTCTTTGAATAGCTCCTCCTTCTGGTTTTTCATGCCGAAATAATCCTTGGCCGACATATTGCCGACCGGGCGTCCGTTCAACACGACCTGTGAGCTTTTATCATTCGTCGGCTTCAGCAGCACCGGGTTCATGTCCGTATGCGGGGTGACCCCCGAAGCTTCCGCCTGTACGACCTGGGCACGTCCCATTTCTCCGCCTTCGGGAGTAGAGTAGGAGTTTAACGACATGTTTTGTGCCTTGAATGGCGCCGGATGATACCCGTCCTGTTTGAATATGCGGCAGAATGCTGCATTGATAACACTTTTGCCTGCATCAGAACAAGTTCCGACAAACATGATCGGTTTAAGGTGCTGCTTCATATCTGAATAATGTTATTTACTGGTTGAAGCTGCAAAGCTAACGAAAAAATATCAATTCTTTAAAAGACAGATATTGGAAGAGGTCATAAATCGCCGATTATCCGGTATTTTGTCCGGACTGTCATTTTTAACGGAATAACTTTCCATGCACGACTCTGTTTGTGGTGGAAAAGAGAGGGTTCCTAACATTTTCTTGAAATAAAATGGAAAGTTTAGCTATTGTGCTATTATTACTTTTCGTATCTTCACCGAAAATTAGGCATTAGCCTATGTTTTTTTAATTATTAAGTCACAGGAAATATGATAATAGCTTATTTGAGAGTTGGATCATCTAACAAAGAACATCTTGATGTCCAAAAAGATGAAATAAAACGCTTTGCATCAGATCGTCAGATGAATGTCGATAAGTGGGTTACGGATGTCACCATCGGTACCGGTAAAGGAAAGGAAGACGAACGTAATATCGATATGGTGGTGGATCGTATGCAAAAAGGAGATACGCTGATATTAACAGATATTTCACGCCTCGGACGTACTTTATCTGAGGTGATGATGCTCATGAGCCGCTGTATGGAGAAGGGAGCTCAAATCTACAGTATAAAAGACCGGTATATACTGGATGATGCGTTAAACCTTCCGGTTATGGGAAATGTATTTAATCTGGTGACTGAAATCGAACATAGTTTGATGTCTACCCGGACAAAAGAGGCGTTGACTCACAAGAAGAATACCGGAGGCCCTTTAGGCCGCCCGAAAGGATCGGCAGCGAAACAGTCTTTCCTGGATGCACACAAGGAAGAGGTGATCAGTATGCTCGAACGCGGAGATACTGTAGTCGAGATTTGTAAACGCTTTAATGTCTCCAGAAATACGTATTATATGTTCAAACGGAATTACGGACTCTAAAACCAGTCCTTTTTCCGCATGTATAGCCAGGTAAGGACTGCTGTAAGCAGCATGAGCGACCAGGCTATACCATAACCGTACCGCCAGTCTAACTCCGGCATGCTTTTGAAGTTCATCCCCCATATTCCCGCCAGAAATGTAAGCGGAATGAATATTGTGGAAACAACCGTCAGGCGTTTCATGATCGCATTCATGCGCAGGTCGTTGTTGGATATATACAAATCGACCAGAGACGAGATAATCTCCCGGCAACTTTCTGTTGTCTGGATGATAAATTGCAACTGGTCGGACAGGTCGTTGTAGATCGGCAGCGCATCGGGAGCGATTATCCCGTTTTCGGTTCGCAGCAGTTTGGCAAACTGTTCTTTCAGCGGTTGGCTGTTCTTTCGTATAATCATATATTCTTTGCGGCGTTGCTGGATCAATTGACCCATGTTTCCCTGATCATTTTTGATGTCGAGCAGGGTCTCTTCGATATCTTCGAGCATCTCTTCCACTTTAGAGGCCGATTCTACCAGGTTGGCAATAATGGTATTGAGCAGGAATGCCAGCAGTAGGCCGCTGTTTCTCTTCCGGATATTCAGTGTGTCGGATTCCAAGGCTTTGTAAGTGCTTTCAAAGACAGGATTGTTGCTTTCGGTAAAGCTGATCACGACGTTTCCGGTAATCAGTATGCTGATATGCTCGGTGTTGATCTCTATATTGGCGTCATAATAGGTCGAATTGAGTATGATGAGTATGTGTTTGTCGTATTCTTCTATTTTGACCACGTGCTGGGGCGTCAGGATGTCTTTGGCATCCAGGTTATGCATACCGAATTCGTTCACTATGCGGGTGATTGCTTCCGAATCGGTCAGACCGCTCACTTGAAACCAGTTGATGCTGTTTGCATCAGCCAATTTGCGGAATGATGTTTCATCTGTTTTGAGATTCCGTGTGTGCAGGTTGGTAGCATTATATTGGGTGAGGCGAATGTTCGTGACAGTTTCATGTTCACCAGCATAATAATAACGTTCGGCCAGATGCCGGTTTGAAACATGTTTGTGCTTGTGTAGATGCACGGATTCTTTTCGCCTCATACCCTTATGTTTTTATTCGAGTTCTACGACTGTTATGCCGGCACCTCCGAACTGGACATGTTCGTCGTGATATTGGCGGATGCCGGGCACGGAGTGCAGGTAGTCGCGTATCAACTGGCGCAAGATGCCTGTCCCTGTCCCGTGCAGGATGCGTATGCGGGCCGCACCGACCTGAATGGCGTCGTCAACAAAGTAGGTCACTGCCTGCAATGCTTCGTCTCCCCTCATACCTCTAACATCGATCTCCTGCTTAAAGTTCAATTTCTTTTCGTGCATATCGTCGGCTGTCTGAACACTGACAAAGGTACTTTTCTGGATCTCTTTCTTGATCTGGCCTTTGCTGACCTTTTCCAGTTGATCCAGCTTAACAGTACTTTTGATCATGCCGAAGGCCACGACGGCCTGTTTGCCTTGCAGTTCCAGCACTGTCCCGGCGGACATTTGCCCTTTGAGGCGGACATTGTCGCCCGTTTCTATAACATCGCGGTTGAAGGATTGTTTGGATGCCGGCATGTTCTGCTTTTGTTTCTTACGCTCTTTGCGTTCTTGCAGTTTTGCCATTTTACGGGCAATCTTGTCGTCTTCCTCTTCGGCGGCGATCACAGATGCCTTGAACTCTTCCAATGCTTTGCGAGCCAGCTTGGTCTGCTCTTTTTCTGCCTGGGCCTCTTTGATCTTTCGGATCGTGTTTTCTATCTTGGCATTGGCTTCGGCAAGGATGCGTTGCGCTTCTTCCTTGGCGGTCCGCATGATCTCTTTCCGTTGTTTGCTTACGGCTTCGAGGTCCTGTTCGTAGCGGGCAGTAATGTCTTCCAGTTTTTTCTCCTGCTGGCGAATGTTTTGCCGCTTGCTTTCCCAATAGCGTTTGTCGCGTACGATATCCTGAAGGTATTTATCCATATTGATATAGTCGGAACCTACATTGGCGGATGCATCGGCAATGACATCTTCCGGCAAACCGATTTTTCGGGCTATTTCGACAGCGAAAGAACTGCCAGGATTCCCGATCGACAGCTTGAACAGGGGCTGCATCAAGTGGCGGTCGTAGAGCATGGCGCCGTTGACGATCCCTTCCGTGTCTTCTGCGAAATGCTTCAGATTCTGGTAGTGGGTCGTGATGACGCCATAGCTGTGGTTCCGGTTGAAACGATCCAGCAAGGCCTCGGCAATGGCTCCGCCGATCTGCGGTTCTGTGCCGCTGCCGAACTCATCGATCAGGATCAGTGTCTTACTGTTGCAGTTCTTCACGAAGAACTTCATGTTCGTCAGGTGGGAACTGTATGTGCTCAAGTCGTTTTCGATGCTTTGTTCGTCACCGATATCGATAAACAGATTGTCGAACAGGCCTGTTTTCGAACTTTCGTATACCGGAATGAGCAGCCCGCATTGCAGCATGTATTGCAGCAGTCCGACTGTTTTCAGGCAGACTGATTTACCGCCTGCATTCGGACCGGAAATGATAAGCAGCCGCTTGTTCTCTTCCAGCATGATGTCGAGCGGAACGACCTGCTTGTTCTGCTTTTGTAGCGAGAGGTAGAGCAGGGGATGCGAAGCGCGGATCCAGTCTACTTGTTGTTTGTTTTCGACAACCGGCTTGATCCCGTTCACCTGTTCGGCAAACAGGGCTTTGGCGCGGATGAAGTCGATCTCAGCCAGAAACTCGTAAGATTGGAGGATGTCGGGCACTGACGGACGCACGAAATTGGTAAATTCCGTTAATATCTTCATGATCTCCCGGCGTTCGTCTCCTTCCAGTTCGCGTATACGGTTGTTTGCTTCCACAACGACTTCCGGCTCGATGAAGACTGTTTTTCCACTGGCCGACTCGTCGTGTACGATCCCTTTGATTTTCCGCTTGAAGGCGGGGGCGACCGGAATCATCAGGCGGCCGTCGCGCATAGTTGGCGTCACATCTTTATCGACAACCCCGTCTGACTGGGCGGCGCGCAGGATCGACTGCAAGCTGCGCGAGATTCCGCTCATCGTTGAGGATATCTCTTTCCGTATTTGTGCCAGCGTGGGGGAGGCGTTGTCTTTTACACGCCCGAATTTATTGAGGATGGCATCTATCTTTCCGATCAGTTGTGGGAACACCATAATATCGCCGGCGAGGACTGTCAGGGCCGGATATTTGATATCTTCTCCCTCTTCCAAAGAAGGGCGGAAGAAGCGGATGATGTCGTTGATTGTCTGGAGCGACCGTTTCAGGTCGAACAACTCTTTTTCATCCAGCCAAGTCCCTTCCGGGCGTATCCGCTTCAGCGAATAGCGCACATCGAAGAAGTAACTGGTGGGAAATTCGTCTTCTCCGTGTAGGATGCGGACAAACTCGTCTGTCTGTTCCAGGCGTTCGGTTACGGTTTGAAAGTCGGCGGAGAATTCCATCTCCGCCACCCGCTCTTCTCCGAGCGGACTTAAACATTTTTCTGAAATTAAGCGGCGGACTTTATCGAAGCCCGTTTTCTGTTCGAAGTTTTGTGGGTATATCACGTTCTTGTAAATGCTTTATTTTACTTCGACCGTCACGGACCGGCGAATGGTCGGACGGACGATGATTTCCATTTTGTTCTTCCCCCGTTTGATATCGAACGTGCAGGCATTATTGCCGGACGGGTTGATATAAGGGGCATAATAATATAAATATGAATAGGCGGCTTTGTTTCCGGATTTCTGGATTGCATCAGCCACCTGCGAGTATTTGAATGTATCCCAGAACATACAACGTTTGAAACCGTTTGCATCCGTAAACCGGGTTTTCGGATCGCGGTATTTCATTGTATTGGTGATAAATCCTTTATATGCAGCGGAGAACTCTTCCGTCGTATTATCCATCTTGTGATTGTTGATCTTTTCCACAACATCGCGCGGGCGCAAGCCGGCTGCATAGGCCGGAGAGCTCTTGTCGACATCGGTAACCAGTTCCATACGGTCGATGTCATAGCTCAAACCTGTGTAGTTGTATGTCTTCTGGTTGACTTTGAACGGCACATTGCGGCGGTACTTGGTGTATGGATATTGCATACACATCAACGGTGCATAGATACGGGCGTATTCGTCCAGGCGGTATGAATCTTCCAACAACTCGTTTGCTTCACATTCCCAAAGTATCCGGCCGGGCACATCCCGCTGGTCGATCAGGCGGAAACCGAATTGAAGCAGATATTCCGCTTCTGTTTCAGCAGCCGTCGGGTTCAGAAACGGGAATATTTCCATTTTGCTCTGGAGGAAATTATAACGATATACCGGTTCTTTTTCAACCAGTATTTTGTTTGCTCCCTTGTAATTCGGATTCTTGTCAAAGAAATAGAATGTCTGTACCAGAATGTCGGGTTTGCCCACATCCACTGTCATCCCCTTTTTTGTCAGTTCCTTTTCAATACTTTCATTGATAACTGTTTCCAGTTTACTATTGTTCTCGTCTATAGCGGAGAAAGCAAAAGTCTTGAATTTCGCAAAATCGACCGGATCGGCCGTGACTGTCGTCTTGAACGGGCAGACAAATTCACGTTCGCTGGTTGTCTCCAGGCTATACATGGAGAAAGCGGTAGCCAGTTGTTCTTCTGTAATGGCATTACTCTTTTTACATTCTTTTTTGACCAGGATCTGTTTGGAAGGATTCGACAGATTGCCGATAGTGAGCAACACTTCGCTTTTACCTGCCGGATTCAGCATCTCTTCTATTTCTTCAGGCGAGATATCCAGTGTCTGGATACCATCGATAGCCATAATGATGTCATGAGTTTTTATCCCTGCAAGTTCTGCCGGGGAATAAGGAATAATGCCGGTAATGACCGGTCTGTTCTTGCCCCAATGATCGCTTTGACTGATATCGTATGTAATGCCTAATCGACAGATATTCCGGTTTTGAGCAAAACCGGTAAGAAATGCAAATAGCAGTAAAACTGACAAAATCGCTCTCTTCATAATTAATTTCCTAATTGTTTTATAAATCTATATTGTATGTGACAATAAAATCATCATTTACTACACAAAGGTAAAGATATTTTCGTTCAGTAAGAACAGTTGGCAGTATATTTGATGTTATATTGGTGAATGATACCGACAAGAATAATGCCGGCATATAGATGTACGATGTTGTTTGTGTATGGTATCTTATTGACAATTAGATAGTAATGAAAATATATAATTGGTTATGAATAAGATGAATTTTAATAGCAAAAAAGAAACTGCTGACAAAAAAGAACGCCAGGGTGTTGATGATGCGACAAATTTGCAGGAAGAACAGGTAAATGCGGCAGACGAAAATGCTGCATCTGACAATGTGACGGACGAATGTGACGAACATGGAGAATTGGACGAACTCAGGAAAAAGTATAACGAGTTGAACGATTCTCATTTGCGCTTGATGGCTGAGTTCGACAACTATCGTAAACGCACATTGCGTGAAAAGTCCGAGCTGATCAAGAACGGAGGCGAAAGTGCATTGACTCATCTGCTTCCTGTTGTCGATGATTTTGAACGTGCCTTGCAGAATATTCGTACGGCTGATGATATAAAGGCTGTTACTGAAGGAGTGGAACTTATCTATTCTAAATTCATGTCTTACTTGTCCCAGCAGAATGTAAAGCCGATTGAGACGGTCGGTGCCCCTTTTGATGCTGAGACATCCGAGGCTGTTGCGATGATTCCGGCTCCGGAACCCGATCTGAAAGGAAAGGTGCTGGATTGTGTACAGACCGGTTACACCTTGAACGACAAAGTGATTCGTCACGCTAAAGTGGTTGTCGGGGAGTAAGAGGGCAGGATAATAAGCAAATAACAACAGACAGATACAAAGATGGCTAAAAGAGATTATTATGAAGTGCTGGGTGTCGAGAAGAATGCCTCGACAGAAGAGATAAAAAAAGCTTACCGGAAAAAGGCTATTCAGTTTCATCCGGACAAGAACCCGGGCGACAAGCAGGCTGAGGAAAACTTTAAGGAAGCAGCCGAAGCATACGATGTACTGAGTGACCCGCAAAAGCGGCAGCGATACGACCAGTTCGGTCATGCCGGAGTAGGAGGTGCTTCACAGGGTGGCGGCTTCGGAGGCGGAATGTCTATGGATGATATATTCTCCCAATTTGGCGACATCTTTGGCGGACATTTCGGTGGCTTTGGCGGTTTCAGCGGCTTTGGCGGCGGTTCACGCGGCGGACGTCGTGTAAATCGGGGTTCGGATCTGCGTGTGAAAGTGAAGTTGAACCTGAAAGAAATAGCCGGTGGCGTTGAAAAGAAGATCAAGGTTAAGAAGTATGTCACGTGTTCCAAATGCCATGGCAATGGTGCGGAAGACGATCATAGTTCCAAAACCTGTGAGACTTGTCACGGCAGCGGTGTCGTTACACGTATCGCCAATACGATCCTGGGACAGATGCAGACACAGACAACGTGTCCCACCTGTGGCGGCGAAGGCAAGATTATCACCAAAAAATGTAGTGAATGTAATGGTGAGGGAATCGTTCGCGATGAAGAAGTTATTACGATTAATATTCCGGCCGGTGTCGCAGAAGGCATGCAGCTTTCCATGAGTGGAAAAGGAAATGCAGCCCGTCACGGCGGTATCAATGGCGATTTGCTGATTCTGGTCGAAGAAGAGCCGCATCCGGAGTTGATACGCGATGAAAACGATCTTTTGTATAACTTGCTGTTGAGCGTACCTCAGGCTGCTTTGGGTGGTACGGTGGAAGTTCCGACTATCGACGGAAAGGCGAAAGTCAAGATCGAGCCGGGAACCCAGCCGGGCAAAGTGCTTCGTTTGCGTAACAAGGGACTTCCTTCCGTCAATAGCTATGGCACGGGTGATCTGCTTGTGAATGTGAGCGTTTATATCCCAGAGACATTGTCTCCTTCGGAAAAGGATATCTTGAACGGTCTGGAAAACTCTCCTAATTTCCAGCCAAAAAAATCCGTTAAGGAAAAGATTTTTGATAAATTCAGACATATGTTTGACTAAAGACTTTTTTTAGTAGGTAAAGAGGCCGTCTCCATGAACAGGAGATGGCTTTTTTTATTAGTGGTAGTAAGATATTTCTTATCTGTATCAAATTTTTAAAGTATATGCACATTTATCCAGATTATGTTCGTTTGAATATGTCTACTTTTGCCTTAAAAAAGAATAAAAACTAAAAAGAGAGACAATGAGACGAGAAGCTTTTAAAATGCGTTTGAAACCGGGATGTGAGGAAGAATATCAGAGACGCCATATTGCCATTTGGCCGGAATTGAAAAAGATGCTTGCTGATAATGGAGTCTGTGACTATTCTATTTATTGGGATAAAGAAACCAATATACTGTTCGCCTGTCAAAAGATAAACGGGGTAACTTCTTCCCAAGAGATGGGAGATAATTCGATTGTACAAAAATGGTGGGATTATATGTCTGATCTTCTGGATGTGAATCCGGATAATTCTCCGGTTTCCATCTCTCTGCAGGAGGTTTTTCACATGGATTAAAAGAAAATTGAGGAAACAAAAAAAGACTTGAAAGATATTCTTCCAAGTCTTTTTTTGTGGGCAGTGATGGATTCGAACCACCGAAGTCGAAAGACAGCTGAGTTACAGTC